>JBIKZR010000040.1:0-9664 GCA_044354635.1 Crocinitomicaceae bacterium
AGGAACAACAGATGGAATCAATCTAGTTGCCTATTCGTATGGAGAATTGCTTTCTGCAGGAGATGAAATTTTGATCACTGCCATGGAACACCATTCCAATATTGTGCCGTGGCAAATGCTCTGCGAACGAAAAAAATTAACCTTGCGTGTTGCACCAATCAATAAAAAAGGAGAATTGATTTTGGAAGAGTTCGATAAATTACTTTCGACTAAAACAAAATTGGTTGCCGTGACACATATTTCGAATACTTTGGGGACAATCAATCCAGTAAAGGAACTGATTCAAAAAGCGCATGCTGTTGGAGCAAAAGTTTTGGTGGATGGAGCGCAAAGTATTCAGCACATGCCAATTGATGTTATCGATATGGATTGTGATTTCTTCGTTTTCTCCGGACATAAAGTTTTTGGTCCAACTGGAATTGGCGTTTTATACGGCAAAGAAGCATTATTGGATAAAATGCCGCCCTACCAAGGTGGTGGCGATATGATTGCGAAAGTAACTTTCGAACGCACAACGTACAACGAACTTCCTTTCAAGTTTGAAGCTGGAACACCGCATATCGCAGGAGGAATTTGTCTTGGAAAAGCATTTGAATTTCTTTCCACAATCGACATGGTTGCCGTGCAGCAATACGAAAAAGAATTGGCAGAATATGCGCAAGATCTATTGGATACGTTTGAAGGAATGCGCATTATTGGAGAAGCTAAAAAGAAAACCAGTGTTGTTTCGTTCGTGATGGATGGCATTCACCCGTTTGATATTGGAACATTATTAGACAAACAAGGAATTGCGGTTCGAACTGGGCACCATTGTACGCAGCCATTAATGGAATTCTACGGTATTCCGGGAACCGTTCGTGCTTCTTTCGCGTTTTACAATACACGACAAGAAGTAGATACTTTTATCGCAGCAGTAGAAAGAAGTATTAACATGCTGAAGTAAATCGGATATAAAAATTATTCATGACACTAGAAGAAAAGCAACAAGAAATAATCAGCGAATTCGGGATGTTTGACGACTGGATGGAAAAATACGAATACATCATTGAATTAGGCAAAGAACTGCCAATGATTGATCAGGCAAAAAAAACGGAGGATCGCTTGATTCCCGGCTGTCAATCGCGCGTTTGGCTTGAAACGGAGATTCAAAATGGAAAAATGACCTTTTCGGCAGATTCCGATGCAATCATTACAAAAGGAATAATTGGCTTGCTCATTCGGGTTTTAAACCATGAAACGCCAGAAATTGTAGCAAAAGCAAATCTACATTTTGTGCAGGATATTGGTTTGCAGGAACACCTTTCACCTACTCGCGCAAATGGTTTGTTAAGTATGGTGCAAAAAATAAAAATGGCAGCTATAAAGTCGCTATAAGATTGCGGAAAACGCTTTAGAATAAAAAAGATGGAAAAAGAAATTATGCAATTGGAAAATAAAGTCGTGGAAGTATTGAAAACAATTTACGATCCAGAAATTCCTGTAGATGTTTTTGAGCTTGGATTGATTTACGAGGTGAAAATTGACGAAGATAAAAATGTTGAAATAGATATGACGCTAACTTCCCCAAATTGTCCCGTGGCGGAAAGTATGCCGAAGGAAGTAGAAGATAAAATAGCCATGATTGAAGGAGTTGCTTCGTCGAAAGTAAACATCGTTTTTGATCCACCTTGGGATAAAGATATGATGAGTGAGGAAGCAAAATTAGAATTGGGATTTCTCTAAAAGTGACGAGATAATAATGTTACAATAGATTTTTGACTTACGAGTATAAAAAGCAATTATGAGACGTGTAGTAATTACTGGAATCGGTGTATTGACACCAATAGGAAATAATTTAAAGGAATATTGGGAGAATCTGAAAAATGGCGTAAGTGGTGCTGCACCAATTACAAAATTCGACACTTCTAAATTCAAAACGACATTTGCCTGTGAATTAAAAGAATATGATCCGAAAGACCATTTTGACGTGAAAGAGATTCGCAAATACGATCCGTTTTCACAATATGCATTGGTTGCCGTTGCGGAAGCCGTTCAGCATGGAAATATAGATTTCAGCACCTTGAACAAAGACCGTATCGGTGTAATTTGGGGTTCTGGAAATGGCGGTATTCAAACGTTTGAGGATCAGATGATGGAATACTGTGCAGGAGATGGAACACCGCGGTTTCCACCGTTTTTTATTCCTCGAATTTTAGTAGACATTGCTTCTGGAATTATTTCCATTAAATACGGACTGCGAGGGGTGAATTTCTGTCCGGTTTCTGCTTGTGCGACTTCCAATACAGCTTTAATCGAAGCGTTCAATTACATAAAATGGGATAAAGCAGAAATGATTATTACCGGTGGATCAGAAGCCGCAATTACACAATCTGCGATTGGTGGTTTTTCCTCTGCAAAAGCCTTATCCACTCGGAATGATTCACCAGAAACGGCATCTCGTCCTTTCGATGTAAACAGAGATGGTTTTGTTATGGGAGAAGGCGCAGGAGCTTTAATCCTGGAAGAATATGAACACGCAAAAAAACGCGGTGCCATTATCTTTGGAGAAATTGTTGGTGGCGGAATGGCTGCAGATGCGTACCATTTAACCGGAACACATCCGGAAGGAGACGGAGCCGTTTTGGGAATGCTAGAAGCGATGCGCGAAGCAGGAATTACTGCAAACGAGATAGGCTATATCAACATGCACGCTACTTCGACACCGCAAGGTGACAATTCTGAATTAATTGCAGCAAAACGTGTCTTTGGCGAACATAAAAATCTAACTATTTCTGCAACGAAATCCATGACCGGACATTTGCTTGGTGCGGCAGGAGCGATTGAAGGAATTGCTTGCGTAATGGCTTTGCAAGAGGCAATAATTCCACCAACTATTAATACGACAGAAATTGAACCGGATTTTAAAAACCTCTTCGATTTTCCTTTAGGAAAAGCTAAACAAAAGGAAATGAGGTATGCAATGAGTAATACGTTTGGATTTGGCGGACACATCGCTAGTGTGATATTCAAGAAGTTTGAAGCGTAAGAATTTTACACAGTTGAATTAATACGAGAGAAATTGCTAAAACCAGCAGAATTAAAGGACATACGAAAAGAAATTTCTACCATTGATCGAAAATCCATGGAGGAAATTTTCGGGAAATTGATTCGGTTCAAAAAAGAAAATAAAGAACTTCTCAGCTACCTATTGTTCTGGTCGGAAGATGAAATCCTATACCAGGAAGAGCTGGCAAGTGCCATTACCGAATTAATGCAAGATGTGAACACAACAAGCGTTTTTTGGGCAAAAAAAACAATTCGAAAAATTGTACGTCACATGAACCGTTACCTTGGTTTTTCGGGTAATAAAATAACGGAAATCGAAGTGCGAATTCATTTTTGTGAAGAAATGAAAAAACTCAGCTTGAACATCCACGAGAGTAAAGTCTTGGTAAATATCCAAGAAGCGCAAATCAAAAAAATTCATGTCGCCCTAAAAAGTATTCACGAAGATCTTCAGCGCGATTACGAAGAACGGATGACGGAATTAAGTCTTTGACAAAAAATTATTTCAATTCAGCTTCTAAATACTTTGCTGTATAAGACGTGTTTTTGGCTTTTTTAACAACGTGTTCAGGCGTTCCCTCACAAATTATCACCCCACCACCTTTTCCGCCTTCGGGACCTATATCAATAAGGTAATCTGCAACTTTTACAATATCCAAATTGTGTTCAATTACCAAAACGGTATTCCCTTCGTCTGTTAAACGCTGTAATACTTCTAATAATATCCGAATATCTTCAAAATGCAATCCGGTGGATGGCTCATCTAAAATATAGAAGGTGTTTCCGGTGCTTTTCTTTGCCAGTTCGGAAGATAATTTAATGCGTTGCGCTTCACCGCCCGACAAAGTTGTTGATGGCTGCCCCAATTTCACATATCCCAAACCTACAGAAGTAAGCATCGATAAAGGACGATAAATTTTCGGAATCGATTCAAAAAATGGCGTTGCATCTTCAATTGTCATGTCTAAAATATCGGAAATCGATTTTCCTTTAAAACGAACTTCCAGCGTTTCACGGTTATACCTCCTTCCGTTGCACATTTCACATTCTACGTATACATCCGGAAGGAAATTCATTTCTATCAATTTCAAGCCGCCACCTTTGCAGGTTTCGCAGCGTCCACCTGCAACATTAAAAGAAAATCTTCCTGCTTTATAGCCTCGAATTTGCGCTTCTGGCAATCCAGCAAATAAGGAACGGATTTCATCAAACATTTTCGTGTACGTAGCAGGATTCGAACGAGGCGTTCTTCCAATCGGACTTTGATCTATTTCAATTACTTTATCTAAGTGTTCTAAGCCTTGAATTGATTTATACGGCAGCGGTTTTTTCACGCCATTATAAATATGCGCCAACAATATCGGGTAAAGTGTTTGGTTGATCAGTGAAGATTTCCCGCTTCCAGAAACACCAGTTACACAGCAAAATGTACCAAGCGGAATCGTTAAATCAACGTTTTTGAGGTTGTGACCACTTGCACCTTTTAGAGTAAGAAATTTACCGTTTCCTTTACGGCGTTTTATCGGGATTTCAATTTTCAATTCACCCGTTAAATATTTTGTGGTAAGTGAATCAACCGTATTTAATTCAGAAACTGGCGCTGCATTTATGATCCGTCCTCCGTGCATTCCTGCTCCAGGGCCTATATCTACAACAAAATCTGCTGCTTCGATCATTTCCTTATCGTGTTCGACCACGATTACTGAATTTCCAGCATCGCGCAAGCGTTTTAGCGAATTAATCAAACGTGTATTGTCGCGCTGGTGCAAACCAATAGAAGGTTCATCCAAAACATATAAAACATTCATCAATTCAGATCCGATTTGGGTTGCCAAGCGAATCCGTTGCGCTTCGCCACCAGACAACGTTTTTGCAGATCGGTGCAAGGTCAGATAATCCAACCCAACTTCCAATACAAAATTTAAGCGCGTATGAATTTCCTTTAAAATTTCCGTACCGATTAACTTTTGATCTGTTGTTAATTTCGCGTCCAAATCTTTGAACCATCCCGCCAATTCAATCAAATCCATCTGCGCTAGTTCCCCGATATGCTTACCGTCCAATTTAAAAAAGTGAGATTCTTTTTTCAATCGCGTTCCCTTGCAAGTTGGACAGCATTTTTTATTCATAAAGCTTAAGGCCCAACGTTGAATTGCAGCAGAACTTTCTTCGGAATGCCTTGAAACAAACTGAATTATCCCCTCAAAAAGAACCGCGTTATTTTTTTTGGAACGCTCCATATCCTCGTTCCCATATAGCAAAACATTCAAAATATCTTCTGGTATTTCTTGCAAAGGCGTTGCAATGGAGAATCCTTCTTGCAAAAGATACGTTTCCAATTTATCGAAAATCCACGTGCGTTTATATTCTCCAAGTGGCGCTAAACCTCCTTTTTTAATGGATAATTTAAAATCTGGAATAATTTTATCAATATCTGCTTCTGACACTTCACCAAGTCCGCTGCAATCCGGACATGCGCCATACGGCGAATTGAAGGAAAACAAACTTGGTTCAGGCTCTGGATAAGAAATCCCGGAAGTTGGACACATAAGCGAACGGCTAAAATGACGCACCTTCTCCGTTTCAAAATCCATCACCATCATCGCTTTATTACCATGTTTCATGGTTGTGATAACAGACTCATAAATTCGCTTTCGATCATCGGATTTTATCAACAAACGGTCAACTACAATATCGATATCATGTATTTTGTAGCGATCCAGCTTCATTCCTTTTTCGATTTCTTTGATTTCTCCGTCGACCCGAACCTTTGTGAAGCCCATTTTCAGTATTTGCTCAAAAAGCTCGCGGTAATGTCCTTTTCTTCCTTTTATTTTTGGGGCAAGGAAACTCACTTTTTTGCCGTTATACTGCTCAATTATTAGATCTACGATTTGATCATCGGAATATTTGACCATTTTTTCACCTGTTTCAAAGGAAACAGCAACACCCACTCTAGCAAAGAGCAAGCGTAAAAAATCATAAATTTCCGTAATTGTGCCAACTGTAGAGCGCGGCGATCGAGAAACTGTTTTTTGTTCAATGGAAATCACAGGGCTCAAACCATTTATTTTGTCTACATCTGGACGCTCGAGTCCACCTAAAAACTGTCTTGCGTATGCCGAAAATGTTTCGATATACCGGCGTTGACCCTCTGCGAAGATTGTATCAAAAGCTAAGGAAGATTTTCCACTCCCACTTAAACCGGTAAATACAACCAATTGATTGCGCGGAATTTTGAGATCAATATTTTTTAAATTATGTTCTCTTGCTCCAAAAATTTCGATGTATCCTTCTTCGTTATCGTTCACGCTAGTTATATGCTTCGTATGGTTTTAAATTAAAATCCGCGTGTGGCAATTGAATATAAAAAGTATTGTCTTTTACAGTCAATTTATTTGTTAAAATCCAAGGATTCAATTTAATTAGAATCTTATAATTTATTCCTTTTTCGATAGCCCATTCTGCCAAATTTGGAATAGATTCTTTTATAGGAACACTAAACGTGCGAAAAGGTTTATATACTTTAATTTCTTTCAGGTTATAGGCGTATTTCTCCGGATTTTCGAGTATTAATTTCATCGCTAAAATTCTGAATACGTAACGACTTGTTTCCGAATTCATGTGAGTATCAAAATAATTTTTAGTTCGTTGCCAACGCATATCGGAACGTACGCCTCCGATTCCTCGGTTGTATGCTGCAGCTGCCAAAATCCAATCTTTCAGTGTGTCGTTTGCAAATTTTAAGTAACGACAAGCTGCGATGGTACTTTTTTTGATATTTAGCCGCTCGTCCACTTCATTATTTATTTGAAGTTTGTATTCGGCTGCCGTTCCGGGCATAAATTGCCAGAATCCTTGCGCACCGGCAGGACTTACAGCCTGAATTAAATTACTTTCAATTACGGCTAAATATTTAAAATCATCCGGCACATTATATTCCTTTAATACCTTTTCCATTTTAGGAAAAAACCGATTTGCGCGCTTGAACGTTTGCAGTGTAGAACTTTGATAATATACATTTACCAAAATTTCGCGGTCTAATCGCTCGCGAATATCTTCATCTTCCAAATTTATTATTTGTCCGCAAAAGGACATTTTAGCGGGTAAATCCGGTAGAGAATTTTGAGAGTAAATTTTGGTGTCAATTACTGAAACCTTCGGAGTTGTGCTTGTGCACGCAGAAAGTAAACAGCATAAAATTGAAAATAAAAAGAAGTGTCTCATCTGAAAATAATATCAATCAAAAGTACTTAATTCAAAAGACATTTAATCCTACTTTTTTTGTGGAAATTTTAGTGTGTTACGGTAAAGGAAATAGAACGTCACTAAAAAGTAAATCGAGAAAAATGCAATTGGAAAAATAATCCCTACGTCAATCAGATAAATCATGGATAGCGAAAGCAACGTAGCACCAATTCCTAAGCCAAGAAAAACATACCAAACTTGTATGTCGTTCAATCCAGCATAAACCAAGTGATGCGTTGTGTGATCTTTCCCGCCAACCATTGGTGATTTTCCTTTTTTCAAACGGTTAATAACAACCGTTAATGTATCAGCAGCTGCAGGAGTGAAAGCAATCAAAGTTACAATTATACTTGCCCAAGCATTTGTTTCGGTTTCAGCACTAACATTCCACAAATTCCTTATGGCAAAAAACGAAACGAAAAGCCCAATAAATTGACTTCCAGCATCTCCCATAAACAACTTGGATGGATGAACATTCAAGAATAGAAAACCAAGAACGCCTCCGAGCATTGCTACAATTGAAAGCGTCCATACATCTGCATTAAAACCAGAAATAATCCAGCCTCCAAGCAGACAAGTCAACAAAATTGAAAACACCGTTGTTCCTGTTACCCCATCCATGTTGTCCAACATATTCAGTGAATTCATAATAATTACAACCCAAAGAACAGTTAATACAGCATCTATTGTGAAAATATGCACTACATCAATTTTTGTACCTGTGAGGATAAATACAATCCCACAAGAAATTTGAACGAGCAGTTTAACCAGCGGTTTTGTATTGTAAGCATCATCTGACAAACCCATTAAAAAAGCTAAACTTCCAGCAATAAATAAACCGGTAAATTCGAATGGAGAAGCAGCAAACATATCATTATGAAAAATATTTTCCTCGTAAAATAAGATTAAATGTGTCAGACTGAAAAACAGAAACACAACAAAGAAAGAGACACCGCCAAGGGAAGGTTTGGACTCGTTGCTCCAGCGAACTAAAACATCATTTTTATTTCGTATCCCCAAAGATTTTGAAAAATTCAATAGTAAAATATTGCATAATAGTGAAATTAAAATTCCTCCAATGCAAAAACAAATTATTTTTAGTGGTTCCATATTTTAAATAAATTTAGTGCTTAATTTCTTCCATGTAATCCTGAAAAAGTTGACCGAACAAGTCTTTTTCCGAAATAATGGGATTAGCAACCCCTGCCCAATCTATAGCTAGAATTGGATCATTCCATCGCAACGTTTTTTCGTGTTCGGGTGAATAATAATTGGTGCATTTGTAGGAGAATAAAGTGTTCTCTTCCAAGGTGATAAAACCATGTGCAAATCCAGGTGGAATCCAAAATTGGTATTTGTTTTCTGCGGAAAGTTCTACCGCTTGGTGTTGCCCATACGTTTTGGAATTTTCGCGAATATCTACTGCAACATCCAATACTTTGCCATTCAATACCGTTACAAGTTTTCCTTGCTCAAACGGAGATTTCTGAAAATGCAATCCTCTAAGGACGTGTTTTTTTGACACTGAAATATTGTCTTGAACAAAATGACAGTTATCACCAAGTATTTCATTGTATTTTTTAGCATGGAAGGATTCGTAAAAAAAACCTCTATTATCTTCAAATAAGAGTGGTTCAATCAATAATAATCCTTCAATTTCGAATTTACTTACGCGCATTTTTGAATAACCTTTTAATTTTTTCTTTCAATCGATTTTTAATTTTTTCTTTTCTGGAAACATCCTCTCCATCATAATATCCATAGCCGTAACCATAGCCGTAGCCATAGCCATACGAAGAATTGTTGGTTGATTGAACAGCATTTAAAACAACATTTAATTTTTCTAATTGCTCCATATCAAATAATTCTTTAACCCGCAATGCAAAATTTCTTTTTGAGTAATGGGACTTGAACACATAAATTGGAATATCTGCTTCTGTCAGAATTTTTATACCATCTGATACCAAGCCAATCGGTGGATTATCGATAATTATTACATCGTACGATTTTTTTAATTCTTCAACAATTTCTTGAAATCTATTGCTTAATAATAATTCAGATGGATTAGGTGGAATTGGACCTGCTGTAATAAAATCCAAATTTTCCAACATGGAATGCTGCACACATTGCTCCATAGTAAATTGGTTCACAATTAAGCCACTCATACCATAAACATTATCTGCATTCAAGCCCAAATGAATTTTAGGTCTGCGAAGGTCTAAATCTAATAAAATTGTCTTTTTACCTGACATTGCAATGATTCCTGCCAAATTCAAAGCAACAAACGTTTTTCCTTCACCGGAAATAGAAGAAGAAATTGCAATCGTTTTATAGGTTGGATGAATATAGCTTAAATTAACACGAATTTTCC
>JBIKZR010000313.1:0-3147 GCA_044354635.1 Crocinitomicaceae bacterium
TATACGTTTAATTATGTAAAGAAATGATGGTGCGCGCTTTAATTTGGAGCTTTTTTGTGCTGATTTTATTTTCCTGCAAGAAATCAGAAGATAGAGCATGTTGGAAATTTACAGGTGAAGAAACGCGTGTTGAAATGCAAGTGGATCCGTTTTCAAAAGTATTTTTTCACGAACACATTGAATATGTTTTAGTGCAGGATTCTGTAGAGAAAATAATAATCACAGGCGGTAAAAATTTGGTGAATTTTATAAAAGTGGATTTTGTTGATGGCTTTTTGGATGTGAAAAATGAAAACAAATGCTTTTTTCTGCGATCTTATAAAAAGAAAATTCGCGCGGAGATTCATTTTAAGCAAATCAACGAAATCATTTTTGAAGGAACGGAACCTTTGACAAATCAAGGTTTATTGGAGTTTAACTGGCTGAATATTTTAATTCGAGATGGCGCAGGATCGGTGAAACTGAATTTTAATGCCGAATCAATTTTCGCAACAATTTCTCATGGATGGGGAGATTTTACATTTACTGGCCACACAAAACAGGCGAATTTCAATATACGAAGCAATGGATTTTGTGACACGTATGGTTTAACAGTTGCAGATTCTTTGACCGTTGTTTCCAATACACAAGGAATTACAAAAATCAATGCGAATGGCGTAAAATTGAAAGCGCAAATTGATACGGGAGGCGATATCTATTATAAAGGAACGCCCTTTTCTGTTAAATTAAATCAATATGGAGAAGGACAATTAATCGATGCTAATTAAATTCTCCCTAATTTTGTAAAAAAAAAAGCATGCAACTTATTTTACTAACAATTTTACTTTTAGCGCTCGCATTTGGCGGAATTGCCATCAAGATTTGGGCGAAAAAAGATGGTGAATTCGCCGGAACGTGTTCCAGTAATAACCCATTGCTGCAGGAAGAAGGCGCTGTTTGCGGATTGTGCGGTGCAAAGCCGGAAGAACAGTGTCAGAGTTAAAAAAGCACGAATTCTAATTGCTGCGTTTCAAATCCATTAAAATCTTAAAAGCTTGATCCACATCGTTCTGACGAACAACAACCGTGAATTCATTCGAAGTAGACATGATTTCGATGATATTTATTCCTTCCCATGCCAATTGTTTCAAAATATAGTAATAGATTCCATAGACTTCTGTGTTGATTAGCGGAAGTTTTACCGTTACAGATGCAAGATTTTTTGTATTCGATTTCAACCGTTCTTCCTTAAAGATGCGTTCTATTGTCTCTGCTTGTTGGGAACTTACAATAAAAGTGGTTTCACTCACTCCTTTACACAAAGTGAAAAAACTGGCGTTGTCCTTGTGGATTTCTATCAGAAGCTCCGACTGTTTTGTTTTTAGTGATTCGGAATTTTCAAACGTGTAATCCGTAAGGTTACTGCGAACTAGAAAATCTCCCAAATCACCCATCACATTGTTGATTTTAATATTGAGCTTTCGGTACAATCCAGGAGTCATGCGTTTAATCGCCATTACTACTGCACCTTCTTTGACTTTTTTACCAGTAATTTGTTCGATTTCCGGTAGTATTTTCCGTGCAAGCGCAGAAATATTTATGAGATCATCCGTCATTGCTTCCCTAAGAAAAGGACTTTTATTGATTAGATCTTCTGTGATTTTGCCTATTGAACCCATTGTAACGCTTTGTTTAGCTCAAAAGTAAGGAAAAAGATGTTAATTTTTAATGAATTATTTTAAAATTTTAACAAATTGAATAATTTCTACGCACTATGTGTTTTTTCTATTGCATAATGCAGAGCGATAGTTAATTGTTCTTCGGGTGTTAAGTCACTTGTATCGATAACAATTGCATCTGGAGTTTGAACCAGCGGACTTTCTGTTCGAGTGGAATCCAAGTAATCGCGTTCCCGTAAGTTTTCTAAAACTTCGTCGAAGCTTGTTTCAACTTGCTTTTCATTTAATTCTTTGTACCGCCTTTCTGCTCGGATTTCCGGAAGAGCGGTAACAAACAGTTTTAATTCTGCAGTTGGAAAAACAACCGATCCAATATCTCGTCCGTCCATCACAATTCCGCCATTCTTGCCCATTTTTCGTTGTTCCAGAACCAATTTGAGGCGTACATTTTTTAGTGCTGCAATTTTAGAAACGTGTGCAGCAACTTCCGGCATACGGATCAATTCCTCTACATTTTCGCCATTTAAATATAAATCAGCTTGTTTTGTTTTTGGGTTGAATTTAAAATCTAAATCGATATGTTCCAAAGTCGCTTCTATTGGAGCAACTGCAGGAATTCCTTCTGGCAATAAACCATTTCGCAGACAATACAATGTCACGCCTCGGTACATTGCGCCACTATCAATAAAAATATATTCCAGTTCCTTCGCCAGCGCTTTTGCAAGTGTACTTTTCCCGCAGGAGGAATAACCATCAATTGCGATCGTGATTTTCTTTTGCATGAAGCGAAAGTATGGAATGTTTTGCCAAAAAAAAAGCGTTTGGTCGCAAGCTTAGTTTGAAATGTAATTTCAGATTCTAAAAAATCCAAAATTTATGGAAATGAAAAAAAGAATACTACTTTCTCCAGCGGGAAAGATTGGTGGAAAGTGTCAACATATTATTGAATCCCGCTCTGGAAAACACAGAAAAACCGTAATCTATTGAGATTCTCTTAAAATAAAGTCCAACACCAAAGGTGAATCCTGCAACACCCGGACGCTGCTCCAATTTCAATTCTTGTCTTCTGTGGTAATCAAATCCAGTGCGAAGGTGTATGTTTTTTGAAAGTAAAATTTCTACCTGGTAAGAGAAATGCCGGGCTAATTTTTGACCAAATCCTGCGGTTTCAACCGGAATTGTATCACCTGTTAATGGATCAATTGTAGGAAGTAAATTTGGATCTTTATACGTTATATCCCAAGTGTTTAAATGGTGCGCAAGTATGGAAAATCGAAAAGGTGCGTGTTCCAGTTTATACGATCCAGCCAGTTGAAATTCTGCCGGTAAAGGTGCACGATTTTTAGCGTAATAAGCGTTGAATTGAACACCTGCATTTTTCACAAGAGCAGTTATAAGCAGATTCTCTTTTGCATTTGTATACGTTCCCCCAAGATCGATAGAGGCACCAAATGCGTTGTAACTTTCCAATTGGGAATAAAGAAAATTT
>JBIKZR010000314.1:0-3146 GCA_044354635.1 Crocinitomicaceae bacterium
GGGAATATTCGTCAATTAAAAAATCTGGTGGAACAAATATCTGTAATTGAAACTTCGCGGGAATTAGACGCAGCAACATTTGCAAGCTACCTGCCTGAGGAACGGGAGAAAGTTCCTGCAATCCTTGGAGATTCTGGAAGTGGTGAAAATTATTCCGAACGGGAATTAATGTATAAAATTCTGTTCGATCTGAAAAAAGACCTGACAGATTTAAAAAAATTGGTAATTGAATTAGTAAATCAGGGAGGCGATTTCTCCTTAAATAACGACCAGGCAGCTGTTGTTAATCGTATGTATAAAGAAGTAAATCCAACGTTCGGGCAATCGCGAATTTTACCTTCTCCAAGCGAAAAAGCAGCGGAAGACTTCCCTGCGACGTCGGAAACAAATGATTTTGAAGCACACGAAGAAGTGGAAGAATCCTTGTCGCTGGAGGATCGTGAAAAGGAATTAATTCAAAAAGCACTGGAAAAACACCGTGGTAAAAGAAAATATGCCGCAGCAGAACTTGGAATATCTGAACGCACCTTGTACCGAAAGATCAAGGAATATAATTTAATGGAATGATGCGAATTTTACTACTATTTTCTTTGCTTGTCAGCCTATCTTCCTGCTGGCCCTCTAGTCTTTCGTTGATTGACAAAGGATCTATGCCGGAAGAATGGAAAACATTTTCCGTGAAAACATTGGAAAATAATGCACCCAATACGCCATTAAGTTATGCCGCAATTTTATCCGAAAAAGTTAAAGATGCTGTGCAAAACAATACCCGATTGTTGTTGAATTCCAACACTGGAAAGGGAGAAGTTGTGATCGAAGGAATTATTTCAAATTATTCCGTCATGCCGATTGCACTGCAAGAAGGAGACAATTCCGCAAAAAACCGCTTAACGATTTCTGTTCAATTTTCTATATACATTTCTGCGCCAACGGAGGATAAAATGACACTTACCAGCACACGTTTTGTGGACTATGATTCTCAATCCGATCTTGCAACGGTGGAAACAAATTTATTAGAAGAAATTAATACGCAAATAGCGCAAGATGTAATAAATAAACTACTTTCGAACTGGTAATGTTGAATTTAAAGGAAATAGCGGAACGTATTGAGCACCCAAATCTCTGCAATGGAGAAAATTTGGAGGATTTGAAATTATTTACAAATACCTATCCGTATGCCCAACTATTTCCAATTTTGTATCTGAAAGCATTGGCGAACAATAAGGATATTCGTTTTGAACAAGAATTAAGTCAGTATGCTTATCGCATTGCAGATCGTGTTCAATTGTACCATTTAATACATTCGGTAGAAAACACTGCATCGGCAACGCATGAAATTCAGGTGCCTGAAATAATTCCAGAATTGACCATTGTTAGCTCCCCATTTGAAGCAGAAGAAAGCAATGCTATTTCCGTTCAAGTTGTTTCCATCCTTCCAGATCAAACGGAAGAATCTAGTGATGCAGGATTAGAAGAAACCTCATCAATTGGAGCGGAAGAATTAGTAATTGAGAAAATAGAAACAGAAACACCAGCAATAGAAGACTTAATTTTCGAAATACCGGAAGCCGAAAAACGGGAAATTTTAGATCCGGTAGAAAAAGTTTCTCCGATAGAAGAAATTACTTCCGAAGACGAAGAGGAATTAGAAGCTGTTTTTATTCCGTTGAATATCACAACCATTGAACATCCAGCTCAAGAACTGGGCGAAAATGTAGATTTACCTATTGAGCTAGCAGATTCCAGCGAAGATATTGCCGCTAAACAAAAGGAAGCGGAAGAAAAGGAAATCTTCGACAAGGAACTATTTTCCGAGGCAATTGCAGCCAATTTCAATTTGGATCATTTAGTAAATAGAGATTTTATTGAGAAAGCGGAACGCGAGGAAATCCTAGAAGAAGAAGTGCTTGAGGAAGAATTAACTCCAAATAAACTAAACACAGATGGAGAAATTCAAAAGTCCTTTACATCTTGGTTAAAATCGAATGAAAATGACACTTCCTCAAAATTGGATGACGAAAAATCTCGGATTGAAGATTTGGTAAACCAATTTTTAAAAGACGATCCAAAAATATCGCGCATTTCCAGAGGAAAAGAAGCAGAAGAAGAGACGAAAGAAAAAAAAGAATTTTATTCTCCGATGAAAAAAGCAAAGGAAAGTTTAGATCTACAAAGTATGCCAGTCAGCGAAACTTTAGCCAAGATTTTTGAACTTCAGGGTAATTTTCCGAAAGCAATTTTCGCTTATGAACAATTAATCTTGATAAATCCAGAAAAAAAGATTTTCTTTGCATCCCAAATAGAAGAATTAAAGAAAAAGTTAAATACATAATTAATACAAAAACAATGGATATTTTATTTTCAATCATCATCATTTTAGCTAGTATTTTACTAATTTTTGTAGTGTATATTCAAAACCCAAAAGGTGGTGGATTAAGTTCTGATTTTGGAGCAGCACAGCAAATTGGTGGCGTTCAAAAAACGAATGACTTTATCGACAAAGCAACTTGGTCTTTGGCAGGTGTAATAATGGTTCTGAGTATCGTATTGACGATTCGTTCAAAATCACCTGAACCAGTTTCGCAAGAAGAAATGCAACAAACAGAGCAAAACCAACAAGGCGGACAACCTGCGCAAGGCGGACAACCAGCAAAAGGTGGCGCACAAAAAAAATAATTTCGATATTACCCTTTTTAAATGTCAGTATGTCATGCATGCTGACATTTTTTTTATTTAATAGAAAGTAAGAAAGCAATTATGTCCAATAAAGCGAATTGGCATAAAATTGGGGAAATATGCGACATCGCAATTAATTTTAAACTATACATATATGTCGACGAAGTTCAAACCATTGGCTGATAGAGTTCTTATAGAACCTGTTGCAGCTGAACAAAAAACTGCTAGTGGAATTTTCATTCCAGATACAGCAAAAGAAAAACCGCTTAAAGGCATGGTTATCGCAATCGGAGATGGAAAAAAAGACGAGCCGATGACCGTTAAGGTTGGAGATACAGTATTGTTTGGACAATATTCCGGAACAGAAATTAAAATGGATGGACAAACTTTACTGATCATGAAGGAAGCGGATATCTACGGTATTTTCTAAATTCAAAGACTTTTATTCACTTTTTCGTTGCTTTCATTTT
>JBIKZR010000315.1:0-3136 GCA_044354635.1 Crocinitomicaceae bacterium
CAATTATACTGAGTTTACTGCTCTTTTCATCGCCAGTTTTGGCGGTTTATGGAATAAGTTTTCTAACCGATGGACCTGCTTTTTCGTTTAATCTCATTGCTTTGTATTTTCTTACGCGATTTGCTCAAAAAAACAAGTCGTCATTTTTTTATTATGCCATGTTATGCTTCGCTTTGGCAGGATTAATCAAAGTTTCCGCATTAATTGTATTTGTTTTTATTGGATTCATTTTCCTTTTGGAACGGTTTCCAATAAAAACCCTAGGTTCGAAAAAACTGTTTCCGAAGTGGCAATTTGCCGGTGGTTTTGCGTTGGTAGTTCTTAGTATAATATCCTGGTACACTTACGCGCATTTTTACAACGAAGCGTCTGGATTCAAATATACATTCAATAATATTTATCCAATCTGGAAAATGAAAGCAGCGAATGAAATGACACTTTTAAACGATATCAAAGATTTTTCCAGCCATGTTTTTTATAGCAGACCGATGATCTTAGTCTTCTTTTTTCTCTTGTTCTATAATTTAACTTTGTACAAAAAAATTCCGCTTTTTGCCTATTTAGCCTCCATTATAATCTCTATCGGGGTGATAACATATTTTATTTTCTGGGCTCCTTTAATGGGTGTACACGATTATTATTTCATTTCCGTTCTCGTAATTTTTCTCGGAACAATTTTACCGTTCGCCTATTATCTAAAAACCAACCAACCCCAACTTTTTACGGGGAAACAAACAAAAAATGCACTGCTCGTTTTTTTTAGTTTCAATTTTTTGATTTGTTTTAGCACCGTGAAATTAAAAACAACTGCACGGAAAGGAAGTTACGTCGTTTTAGACAGTGTCTTGGTGAACCGGCTAAAATGGTACAATGAAGACAACATCCGCTGGAGAAACTGGAAAGCAATTTCCGGAACATTTGACGCCTTAGCTATTCGCAAAGAAGATAAAGTAATTTGTTTGAGCGATTTTTCGTTTAATGCATCTCTCTTTTTAATGGACCGCAATGGCTGGACAAATTTCCTCCACTATTCCTCGGCTGATCAAATGGAAGAATTGGTTAAAAAAGGCGCTAAATACTTATTCATTCAGGAAAAAGATTTAAAAGACAAGCCTTTTCTGGAATCATTTACGAAAGTTCAAATCGGTAAATACAAGGATATTCTTGTCTTCAAACTTTAGTTCAAAGAAAGAGTTTCCGCAATACTCTTTTGACTTTTACTATATTTACACTTCAATATTTTAACACATGTACAGCAACATACTCATAGAGCAAAAAGGACAAATTTTAATTATCCGAATTAATCGTCCAGCACAGTTGAATGCCTTGAATAAATCTACAATTGAAGAATTGCACCACGCTTTGGCCGCTGGGGAAGAAGATTCGAAAACTGGCGTTATAATTTTAACTGGTTCCGGAGAAAAATCTTTTGTTGCAGGTGCAGATATCAAAGAATTTGCGGATTTCACTATCTCTCAAGGCGGTGAATTGGCAATGAACGGACAAAAAGCAGTTTTTTCTTTCATTGAAAACCTATCAAAACCAGTAATCGCTGCAGTAAATGGTTTTGCTTTAGGCGGTGGATTAGAACTTGCAATGTCGGCACATATTCGAATCGCTTCGTCTAATGCGCGTATGGGATTACCTGAAGTTTCATTAGGTGTAATTCCTGGTTATGGTGGAACGCAACGTTTGACACAATTGGTTGGCCGCGGAAAAGCAAACGAAATGGTTTTTACTGCAGGAATGATTAAAGCGGACGAAGCTTTGTCATGGGGATTGGTAAATTATGTTGTTGAACCGGAAGATTTACTTGCGAAAGCGGAAGAAATCGCCTCAAAAATACTGAACAACTCTTCCTCCGCAATTGCCTCTGCCATCCGAGCAATAAATGCCCATTTTGAAGATGGTGTAAATGGTTACGAAGTGGAAATTGAAGAATTCGGAAAATGCTTTGGAACGAAAGATTTTAAAGAAGGAACTACTGCATTTATGGACAAACGTAAACCAAATTTTAGAAATTAATGTCTAACCCAATAAAAAAATTATTGGGTCAAACTGCTGTCTACGGCTTATCAAGTATCGTAGGGAGGCTCTTGAATTATTTACTCGTTCCGCTGTATACGCATGCGAAATATGGTTTTAAAGATCCAGCGGATTATGGTGTTGTTTCTGAATTATACGCATGGGTAGCGTTCCTGGTTGTTTTTCTTACCTTCGGAATGGAAACAGCTTTTTTTCGCTTTTTGCAGGACAAAGAAGACAAGGATAAAGTTTTTCTAAACGGTTTTTTGACCGTCATTGGCGTAAATGTGTTATTCTTTAGTGCGCTCCTCTTTTTTAATCAAAACATTGCGGATCTTTTACTTTTCTCGGATCACAACGAATATATCATTTTGCTTGGTGCAATTGTATGTATCGATGCAATTACCGCTTTGCCACTGGCAAAATTAAGAGCAGAAAACAAAGCGATGCAATTTGCCGGAATTCAGTTTGCTTCCATTTTTGTGAATGTCGCGTTGAATGTTTTTCTAATGGTTTTCGTTTTCGATCCATCGCGTCCGGAAGAAGGAGTGCTTTTTATTTTATTCTCCAATTTAATCGCTTCCCTTGTAAAACCAGTACTTCTTTACCGTCATTTTTTGAATTTGCGCTTAAATTTTGATTTTCAGTTGGCAAAAGAAATGAGTATTTATGCTATTCCGCTTGTAATTGCAGGATTTGCAGGAATCATTAATGAAACATTGGATCGCATTCTTTTAAAACATATTTTATACGATGGCGCAACCGAAGTTTCCTTGAAATTTGCCGAGGCACAAGTTGGTATTTACAGTGCGTGCTATAAATTGGCAATGCTGGTAACTATTTTATTACAAGCATACAGATATGCCGCGGAACCTTTCTTTTTCGCGCAAATGAAAAACCAGGAAAAAAATAAAGTTTACGCAAAAGTGATGAACTTTTTTGTGGCTACAGTTTGCTTGGTCTTTTTGCTTGTTTCGTTGAATATTGATTATTTTAAGTTATTTATTCGTTCTGAAGCTTATTACGTTGGCTTACCGGTTGTTCCGATTCTTTTACTGGCGAATGTGTTTTTAGGAATCTACTACAACCAAAGCATTTGGTATAAATTAAG
>JBIKZR010000316.1:0-3134 GCA_044354635.1 Crocinitomicaceae bacterium
CGGCTAATTTATTTCGTAAAAGTACGGCTGGTAAAAGTAAAATTAGTGTGGACCAAAAAATAGAAACGGTGGTGGTTTCGATTACGGATTTTTTGTTGGTTTCGTTGTTATAGAATCTAAAAAAAGCGGTTTCCATTCCGTAGGCCAAAATGACATTGAAAAAAATCATGTAGGCGAAAATGATGGAAACTTTTCCGTATTCTTCTTTTGGGAGCAAATCTGTATAAAGCGGGACCAACAAGAAGCTGAACATTCTCGGCAAAACCGTTGCGAGTCCGTAGATGGCTGTTTGTTTGAAAAGATTTTTATATAAACTCAAAATGATTCCTTAAAATGTTGATTTGTGATGAACAAAAATAACGAATTCTTTGATTAGGAAAATCCGTTTTCGTCAATTGTTTTTATGAAATGAAAACCACGAGGATGATAGCCTTGATTATAATAAAACCGATGAGCAGAAAAATTACCTGAAAATGCGTCCAAAACCACGCAGGTGCATTGCAATTCAGTCGCTTTTTTGGCGATATAATCGGTTAGTTGTTGCCCAATTCCTTTTTTTCGATATTCTGGGTGAACGATAAAATTATCGATTTCGATGTATTTTCCGGTCCATAATTTTGTGCCAATCCAAAATCCGGTTAGGGCGATACATTTTTCGTTATCAAAAATGGTGGCCTGTTTATAATTGACTGGAAGCATCTCTTCGAGAAAAGATTGATAACGCTCGGAGGTCATATTTGGATAAAGCAACTGAATGATTGCTGTTTGCGAAAGCATTTCTTCTATGGTTGTAAGTTCTTTGATTTCCAATTTGTTTGTTTTATGCGTAAAAGTAATAAAAAAAGCCCCGCGATTGCGGGGCTTTATAAAGAAGTGTTTTAAAACTTATTTTTTAATCACTCGGAATGATTTAGAGATTTCTCCTTGTTTAATGACAACAATATACATTCCTGATTGGTAATTGCTTCCCAATTCTTGGTTGTTTATGTCGGCAAAATTCACATTACGTGTTTCAATTGATCTTCCTGTCACATCATAAGCTACTACTTTTACATCGTCTGAACTAGTAGAAGTGAAATGTAATTTGAAGCTTTCTGAGAATGGATTTGGATATACAGTCAAAGTTGATTTAACTTCGTTTGAAGTAAAGTCTTCTGCGCCTAAAGCTGTAATGCTTGAATCTGTAAAATCAGCTCCCGTTGCAGCGATTGATGCGCTTCCTGGTCGGTAATCTAATCCTGTGTAAACACTTCCGTCAGCAGTGTTGTATGGCAATACAAGAATTCCTGCATTTGTGATTGGTGTTGCTAATCCTGTGTTGTTAGAATTATTGAACCAAGTTGCAATATCAAAACCTGTTGCGTGTGTTCCTGTTGTACTAATTTGAACGATTTTTGCTACGGTTGTGATTCCTGCCAAAATGTTGTTTTTGAATTTCAACTCATTGTTTAATGCGTTTAGTTCGGATGCTCCATTTGGTGCTGATCCAGAATTGTCAACATGTAATCCTTCAACATAATCCATAAAGATAGAATTGAAGATTTTTAGTTTTGAATTTTTTCTAATACGAGCAGCTCTTTTGTATGCGCCTGTTGGCATTGTTCCGCCGTTTAATAATGTAGTTCTGTATGATGGTCCGATCATTGTACAGTTTGAAAATATTGCACTTGTAAATGGTGTTGCGCCATCTCCTGCAGCATTATTATCCGATTCAAATCCTTCTGAAGTAGATCCGGCTGTTGGGTTATCGGCAATGTTTGGATCTCTAACGCTCAAACAGAATTGTACGTTTCCATTATATCCAAAATCAGTATCAAAATCATCATCTAATCCTCTAAAAGAGATTAAATGTTTACAGTTTACTGAACCTCCAAACCATTCGAATGAGTCGTCGTTGGCATGAGAAACTTGTACATAATCAATTGTGGTTCCTCTTCCAACTGCTCCAAATGTCAATCCATTGATTTCTTGATTAGCAGCATATACATAACCCGCAAATTCGATACGAACATATTTTAATGTTCCTGAATTGTCATTGTCATCTGGAGTTGTTCCTCCACCATATTGAGTGTCTGCACTTGCGGTGATTCCTTCAATATTGTTAACCCCATTGTTGGAATTATAAGATCCTTTACCTAATAAAATTACACCTCCCCAGTCACCTTTGTTTCTAGAACCTGCAGCGTTATCTGATGTAAATACAATTGGACTTGTTGCCGTTCCAATAGCGTTTACTTTAGCGCCTTTAGTTACAAATAAACCAGCTCCTGCAGCGGTATGGTCGCCACGGATTACAACCCCTGGCTCAATTGTTAAAACCGCATTGTTTGTCACATAAATTTGTGCTTTCAAATGGTAGGTGTTTCCGGCTGTCCATGTAGTGTTGGCTGTAATGTTAGCCGTTACATCCATATTTGTTGCTGGGTAAGTAGCGTTTTGTGGATCAAAATTTGTCCAGCTGTCTGTCCACATTGGGATTGGAGCTGGGGCAAATGCCCCACGGTAAGTAGTTGATACAATTTGCGCATTCATTGAAATGCTAACTAAAAAAAGCATCAATAGAAGATAGATTTTTTTCATTTTTTTTGATTTTTAATTTTTATCAAATTTATTGCGCCTGTGTAAACATAACATTGCTCAAATATTATTTTACAGCTAACTTTGTGTTTTGAAATTGTTAAGGATTTGTTTTAAAAATTAAGCATTAAAAAAGCCAGAAAAATTTCTGGCTTTTTTTAAGATGTGACTGCTTTAAAAATTATAATTGATAGACATCGACATAGTAGGCCCGAACTTTGTTCTCCAAACCAAGTCATCTGATTTGTGGTCATACCCATTTATATTTTGTGAATCTCCAGTAAAAATGGAATTAACAATTCCTTTGAAACCATTAATTCTTGGAGCGGTTCCTGTATCGTTGTTTTGGTAAAAAATTAAATCTTGGGCTAAGGCATTTTGCACATTGATTTTAACCTCCAATTTGTTACTCATAAAGCTTTTTGCTACTTGGAAATCCAAGAAAGTTCTTGCTTTTTCCCAATAGGCTGGTGTTGCGCCTCCTGGAGTTTGATTCCCGTGAATAGCAATTCGGTTTCCAATTCGGTTAATGTTTGCCGATGCTGCCCATCCTTTTT
>JBIKZR010000317.1:0-3133 GCA_044354635.1 Crocinitomicaceae bacterium
CAATTTACGAGAAATTCAAAGAAGCATTTGTTGCTAAAGTTTCAAAAACCCTCGTTTCCAACCCAACAGATCCCAAGGCAGTATTAGGAGCGGTAGTTTCTCTCCCACACCTTGAAAAAGTTCTTTCGTATGTGGAACTCGCGAAACAAGAAGGTGGAACAATTTTAACCGGTGGAGAACGCGTGATTTTAGAAGGAGAATTTAAAGATGGTTATTATTTGCGTCCAACCGTAATTGAAGGACTTGCGTACGATTGTCGCACCAACCAGGAAGAAATTTTCGGACCGGTTGTAACGCTTACTCCTTTTGACACAGAAGAAGAAGTATTGATGATGGCAAATTCAACGCAATATGGATTAGCAGCAACCTTGTGGACAAGTGATTTGAAGCGGGCGCACCGCATGGCGGATGAAATTCAATCTGGTATTGTGTGGATAAATTCCTGGCTTGTGCGTGACTTAAGAACGCCATTTGGTGGTGTAAAGAGCTCTGGTGTTGGTCGCGAAGGTGGTTGGGAAGCATTGCGCTTTTTTACAGAACCGAAAAACGTATTTATCCCCTACTAATTTGAAATATTAACGCTGTTGGAATCCATCGAAATAGATGCCAACAGCGGAAATCAGCTTTATTAATGTACAACTAATTGCTTGGTTGCGCTATTGTTTTCTGTGTAGATCTTGAGGAAGTAAACTCCGGAAGACATAGCACTTAGATCCATTTTAATTTGTTTAGAAGCTACTTGAACAGCAGAGATAACCTGTCCTGTAATATTCACTAATTCAATTTTTTCGATAAGTAGATCGTTTGCAGAAATTGTAACAAACTCATCCGCCGGATTTGGATAAACCGAAATAAGATCGGCACTGCTATTTTCATCTAGTCCAAGATTTAAGCAAAAATTCTTAGTATTACTCGTTCCAAAATCTGCTTGTGCTTCCGTTAATTCCGCAATAACGGCTTCCGTAAATAGAATCTGATAGCTTCCAGGTCCATTTGTACAACTAGAGCCATTCATGCCGTCGCCATACGAATCCATAATTTTGAAATTGTAACAGCCGTAATCCAAGCAAAAACTTTGTGCTATCGGCGCAGGATTTTGAGCATTTGCATAACCGCTTCCGCTGTACAATACCACATTGGATGCATTGGATAATTCCCAGGTTGTTTCCGAGCCCCAGCAGTCTAAATTCAAATTCAGGGAAACACTATTCCCATTTACAACGGTAGTAAAAGTAGATGACGTTGTGTTGTTCAATAAATTCTCATCCGTTGCGCCATTTGGATTTACCACAATTGCGTTAAACGTATTTGTTCCACTTGTTAAATTGGAAGTCGGAAGCGTTACGAGTGCGGTTTGCCATTGGCTCAAAGCGCCACTCCATGCGAAAGTTTGGTTCATTACGCCATTAAATCCATAGTTTATAGTTGCAGATGTTAGTGTATTTGTTCCGGAATTTGTAATTGTAATTTGAGGTGAAACTTGTCCAGAACAAATTGTTCCACTTACCCCAATTGGATTTGTAATTCCAGCGTCCAATGCAAGAGGTGGCGCACCAAATGGATCGTAACCATTGATGAATTCAGAGCCAGAATTAGAAGGGTCTAACCAATTTTTAAGTTGATTTGTATTATTGCTTCCATTTGGTTCCCAAGAACTAGATACCCGCCCGTAATAATCCGGTGAAGATAAATTGGAACACGAAGCTCCTCCACCCCAAAGTTGGCCGATAATTCTGTGATTTTGGTCAAATAATGGAGAACCAGATGAACCACCTTCCGTTGTTGTATTGCGGTCCCATTCCACTGTCCAAGTTGAATTCGCTTCCGTTGAACCCATTTGTTGGGATACAATCGCTGGTGCATCGTCGAAAGCTATTTTCTTTATATCCCCTGAAGGATGGTGAATACATACCGTAGTTGAAGGAATCACGCCACTTTTATCCCAACCTGAAAAGAATGGAGAATATGCAGCTGGAACAGTGTTATTAACCAAACCGCCAGTTATTTCGACTAAGCAAAAATCAGAAGGCGTTCTTCTAGATCTTAAAACTGCACCAGAAAGCGATTGAAAAGTAGGATTAGTGCCATTTGTGCACCCATTCGCTTGCCAGTTAAAACGGAAAATCCAAGTTGCAGGATTACTGTAACAATGGTTTGCGGTTAAAACATACGGCTTTCCATCGTTCAAGGTATTGTTGATTAACGCGCCAGAGCAAAAACCACTGCTTCCAGAAACGAGCATTACCGCGCTATTGCGTTCATTTACCCATTCCAAACCATCTGGACAATTAACATTCATATTACACGATCCAGAACTACCAAATGCCTTTTCTACAAATTCAGCAGCCGTGCGATAGCCGTGCGTAACTTTTGTAATTGTTAAATGAACTGGGATTTGCGCATTTTGTGCCGGAATATAGTATTCAACGATTGCAGAATTTCCAGGAATTAACTCTGATCCAAGTTCCCCTTCATAGAGGTGATAAGCGGTGAATTTACCTAAAATAAAATCCTTTTTTGGATTGTAAACGTACAACTCATTTCCTTCTGGAATTGCAACATTAGCAAAAGTAAGATTGACGGTTAATGCATTTTCACACGTGACACGAACGCGCCATATTTTTGCGCCATTCGGAAGCGTAATCCAAGACCCGGAGTTTTCCATTGTAAGATTTGTTTCGTTATTGAACCCAAATCGCCATGGACCAGTTCCTGCAGCATCGGTAACTAAATCTTCCGCCTGCAAGACAGAAATTATGGGCGATGCGAACGTATATTCTTGCAAATCAGCAGAATTTAATGTTAGATCAGTACTTTTTGGATTTCCCCCGTCTCCCTGTTGGGAAAAGGAAAACGTGCAAAGGAAAAGGAAAATGGAGAGTATAACATGTTTTTTCATAGTGTGTGTATTGGTTCTGTTTTTCTAGTCAAGAGACGAAAAATAATCATTTTTAGTTGGTTAAATAAAAAAAAATTGATTTTTTACTTGGTTTACCGGTAGAATTTCCTAAAATGGGCATCCCCAAAATTATATTATTCGCTAAATAACAGTACGTTAGAGAAGATTCCAAACCGTTTACCAGCCTCACAGTTTCCGAATTCAGCCGTAGATTTTTGGAAGATTTTTTTGCAG
>JBIKZR010000041.1:0-9551 GCA_044354635.1 Crocinitomicaceae bacterium
GGGTTTTGTGGACTCGATATTGGTGAAAGTGGGAGACAATCTAGAAGTTGGGGATATTCTCTTGCATATTTCGAGTGAACCAATACAATTGAATCAGCAAAATGCTTATTTGAACTACGACTTGGTTCGGCAAACGTTGGAAGGAGAAGCAAATTTATTGGAGGAGATGAAGCTGGAATTAAAAACAGCAAAATTGAAAATGCAGAATGATTCCATAAATAGTCTTCGCTTTACCCGTTTATACGCAGAAAAGGCGTGCTCAAAATTTGAATTCGATACTGCAATACTTGGTCACGAAATGTCAAAAAATAATTTTTTGTCCCTCAAAAAGAGAATTGCGAGAAAAGAAACAGAACTAAAAAATCAACTCGCTCAGTCGCGAAATAATTTGCAATCCAGCGTGCTTAAAACGAAGGACTACACGATTAGATCTAGCAGAAAGGGCAAAGTTTTTCAGTTACTCAAAGAACCGGGCGAATTTGTAAACATGCAGGAAGCCTTGGCGATTATTGGAGATCAAGATGCTTTTGTGTTGAAAATGTTGATTGATGAGGTGGACATCACCAAAGTTCAAATTGGACAAAAAGTATTGGTAACGCTAGAGGCATTTAAAAACAACGTTTTCGAAGCAAAGATCAGCACTATTTCTCCGAAAATGGACGAAAGGACGCAAACATTTGAAATGGAAGCAGTTTTTAGCAATCCACCGAAGATGCTGTATATGGGTTTAACAGGCGAAGGAAATATTGTGTTAAATGAGAAGAAAAAAGCATTAGTAATTCCAAGAGAATACTTGCTTCCAGGTAACAAAGTTGAGACAGAAAACGGTATCGTTTCGGTCAAAACTGGCTTGTCTAATTGGAGTTTTATAGAAATAATTTCCGGGATTACGGAACAAACTACTATTTATAAACCGCTTTAAATATGGATTTTGCACTTCTTCTTTCCATTTCCAAAACGCACCTGTTCTCGCGGAAAAAACAATCGTTGATCGCGGCTTTAGGCGTAACTTTTGGAATTGGAACGTACATTATTATGATGAGTTTTATGACAGGTTTGAATGGTTTGTTGGACGGTTTGATTCTCAATCGAACACCGCACATCCATTTATACAATGAAATGGAACCTTCCGCAAAACAGCCACTGGATTTGTATGCAGGATATAAAGGTCGTGAGAAAATCATTCGTTCTGTAAAGCCAAAAAATAGCCAGGAAAGAATTCATAATGCCCTTCCATTGCTTGATTTCTTGAACAAACAGCCGTATGTTAGAGGCGCAACGCCGCAGGTGAAAGCGCAAGCCTTTTATTTGGGCGGTTCTTCCCAATTGAATGGCGTTTTGACTGGAATTGACGTATTACGGGAAGGTGTTTTGTACAATCTGGATCAATACATTGTAGAAGGATCTTTGGAGGAGCTTGACCAAAGCGAAAACGGTATTTTATTAGGCGCTGGTGTTGCAAAAAAACTTGCTTTGAAGATGGGAGATGTGGTGCAGATTGCTTCCTCCAAAGGAGACGTTTTACCAATGAAAATTGTTGGTTTGTATCAAAGTGGGATGTCTGAAATTGACAATGTACAAAGTTATGTCACCCTAAAAATGGCACAACGGCTTATGGGACAAAAAGATAATTATATAACGGATATCAATATCAAGCTGTTTGATATGGAAAAAGCACCCGCTTTGGCAAAAGAAATGCGTGAAATGTTCCAAATTACGGCAACGGATATTCAATCGGCAAATGCGCAATTTGAAACGGGATCTTCCATTCGAACATTAATTTCGTATGCTGTTTCCATTACCTTGCTAATTGTGGCAGGATTTGGCATCTATAATATCTTGAATATGCTCATTTATGAGAAAATGAACGATATTGCGATTCTGAAAGCTACCGGATTTTCAGGTCAAGATGTTAAATGGATTTTTATAAGTCAGGCTTTGATTATTGGGCTTTTTGGCGGGTTTTTAGGTTTGTTGCTGGGGTATGGCGTAACAGCAATTATTGATCACACTCCTTTCGAAACAGAAGCCTTGCCAACAATCAAAACCTATCCAATCGATTACGAGTTAAAATACTATGTTATAGGAATGGTTTTTGCGCTGATTTCGACATTTTTTGCAGGTTATTTTCCTTCGAGAAAAGCAGAAAAAATCGATCCAGTAGATATAATTAGAGGGCAATAACAATGGATCCGATTTTAAAAACAAACACTATTTCGAAGTCTTTTTTGGAACCGATTGAAGTCCAGGTTTTAAAGGATATTTCATTTGAAATACAACGCGGTGAATTCGTTTCCATTATGGGTAAATCGGGTTGTGGAAAATCTACATTGTTGTATATTCTTTCCACCATGGATACCGAATATTCCGGCGAATTATTTTTGGATGGAAAATTAATCACAGGCCTTTCATCCAATGAATTGGCTAGAATTCGAAATGAGAAAATTGGTTTTGTGTTTCAATTTCACTATTTATTGTCCGAATTTACCGTCCTTGAAAACGTAATGCTACCAGCGAAGAAAAGAGGGGTGAAATCTCTGGAAGAAATAGAATCCAATGCGATGGAAAAATTAAAACTGCTTGGAATCGGCGACCAGGCGATGAAATTATCCAGTAGAATCTCCGGTGGACAAAAGCAACGTGTAGCAATCGCGCGCGCGTTAATCAATAATCCTTCGATAATTATGGGGGATGAACCAACTGGGAATTTGGACAGTAAAAATGCAGATATCGTTTTCTCGATTTTTAAAGAATTATCCGTTGAAGAGAAATTGTCTTTGCTCGTTGTAACGCACGACGAAGATTTTGCCAATAAAACCGACCGTATCATCCAAATGGGCGACGGAATGATAATACATCCAGAAAAAAAGTAGTGATTTTCTTATCGAATTAAATGGAAATAGGTTTGTCCAGTATTTTCATTAAAATTAAAATCGGTTGCAGTATAGTGAATAAAATAAACACCTTCCGTTAATTCCTTGCCATTATATTTACCATCCCATCCTTGATTGATTGCATCTAATTCATGCACAACTTCTCCCCATCGATTCATAATAATTGCTTGGAATTTTTCCCCATATTTCACATCTACGAAATAAAGTTCGTTTGAATTGTCATTGTTTGGCGTGAAAACATTTGGAGGCGTTACAACCATTGTCGGTAAAACTTCTACTTGCGTAGTCCAAGTGTCGTAGCAAATTCCATTCGATGCAATTAGGGTAATCGAATATATTCCCGGTATTGTATAATCTGTGGAAACACTATACAAATTATCAACATTCAAGGAACTGTTGTTTCCTAGATCCCAGCTGTACGTCGCAGCAAACTGACTTAAATTACTGTAAGTGATTGTCATCGGAACATTTCCATACGTATCGCTTGCGGAAGCATTTGCAATTGGAATGATGAGTGCAGTTACAGTCATGAAATCGCTATCCGTACAACCATTTGCATCCGTTCCGATTACAGCATATGTCGTAGTTCCGGAAGGCGGTGTAAATGCAACGCCATTTGCGGCATTGTTGTCCCACGTGTAGCTAATTGCTCCTGAACCGTTTAATGTTACTTCGGAAGGTGTAACATCATTTGGTTCGCACAAAATTTGATCTAATCCTGCAGAAACGACAGGCAAGGGATTTACTGTAATCACCGCGTCTCCTGTTTGTGAATTGAGGCATTGAACCGAGCTGCCATCTTGAACGGATAGCAATGAAAATGTGTACGTTCCAGGTATATTTGTTGGGAATTCCAGCGTATTTGAATTTGCTGCCACAATTGGAGTTTGCGACACACCATTCAAGGAATATGCGATCGTATATGGACCGGTGCTGCTTTGTCCTTCAAAGGTAAGAACAGGTGGGCCAGAATCTTCGCAAACGGCTATTGTTCCTGCAATTGTTGCGGTCGGAAGCGGGTTTACGGTAACTGTCAAATTAGAAGTCTGGGGCGCAGTGCAAGATCCGATTTCGGTAACTGTTACAACATAATTGGTTGTTGTTGTTGGCGATGCAATTGGATTTGCGATAGTAGCATTGCTCAATCCTGTTGCAGGTGACCAGGAATAATTAAAAGATCCTGCATTGCAACCATTTGCTGCAGTAACAGAAAATTGGGTGTTATCATTTAAGCAAATTGTATCCTGCGTTAAATTCATTTCCACTAGAATGGGACTTTGGCCATCAACTGTGAATTGGAATTCCGGTGTCAAAATATTACAGCTGGTTTCTTTCGCTCGCCATTTATATGTTCCAGGACAAAAACTGGACAAATCAATTGAAGTTGTAGGGTAGGCAACTGGCGTCGCCCAAGTGGAAGAAGCTGCACTGCCGCCATTGATGCATATTTCCGGACTAAAATAATTTGCGATTCCGGTGAAATTCGCATTGCTGCATACAATTTCGATTTGAACAGTATAACAACATTGCCAGCCAGCGTTACTTGTAAAGGTTAAATCGAGGTTGGATCCTGTAATTGTTTGTGTAATATTTGAAAGAGCTGCACAAGGGCTGCAGGCTAGAGAAGTATGTGAAAAAGTAAAAAGGAAAAAAAAGAGAAGAAGATTATTTTTTAATTTTTTCATACTGTAGGTATTTCTGTCGTTATGTATTTCTTGTTTTAAGCTTTGCTTAGGGCAGTTAGACGCTAAATTTAAAATTTTGGTTGCACGGATGGAATATACTAATTTAACCAGTTTGGAGCACATTCACGCAAATGTAATCAATTCGATTTTTCGAGAAGCACGTTCAATTTTTTTTCTAATTCCTTCATTTTTATTTCAAGTAGGTCATTTTTTTCTTCCAGTTTTTCAATTTGTTGCTGTTGTTCTTTTACGGCATTAATCAATGGAATAACAAACTCCGCATAGCGAATGGAATAAAAATCGGCGTCGTTTTGGGGTTTTACCAATCCACTAAACCCACAATTTAGCGTTTCTAAAATTTCTTCGACATCTTGCGCAATGAGTCCGGAATAAATAAGATTTTCTTGGCCTTTTGTAGTATATGAATAGTCTACTGGTTGCAGTTGTTGAATAAATGCTAAACCTAATGTATTCTTCTTAATTCCTGTTTTTAAACGACGATCCGAAAAAGTTCCCCAGCCAACCTGTCCGCCAATGGAAGTTACAGCGGTATTTCCAATTATCACACTATTACTAGCATTTACGATTGCGCCATTTCCGAGGGCTGCTGCATTACTCAGATTCCCGGAAGCCACATTCGCTTCGAACCCAATAATTGTATTGTAATTACCTGAAATATTTCCAAGAGCAGAAAAATTCCCGATAAACGAATTATAACTTCCAAGGTTATTGAAATACCCGGCATGTGCACCAACAAATGTGTTTTCCTGCCCAAGCGTGTTCGAATTCCCCGTTGTTACGCCAAAAAACGAATTGTGTTGTCCTTCTGTATTGGATTGCCCTGAAAATGCACCGATAAACGTATTTTCGTTTCCATTTGTGTTTTGAAAACCAGCTCTTCTACCAACAAAGGAATTCATCATTCCATCGACATTCGTTGTTCCGGATTCTGCCCCCAGAAAAGTATTTTGCGAACCAACCGAATTAAATGCGCCGGAATTATAGCCTAAAAAGGCATTACTAAAACCAATCGAATTGCTGTTTCCTGCATTTTTTCCAACAAAAATATTTGCCGTTCCTTTCTCCCAAAGAATTTTTCGATTATTGATCATATAACTGCTGTCGAGGGAAATATTAATGTTGCCTTCCACCTGTAATTTTTGCAAAGGTGCTGCGGTTCCAATTCCTACGGCTTGTCCGTCGTGGAATAAATTAGCGCTATTAACTACCCATTCTAAGCCGTTCCAAAATGGCGTATTTCCATTCGCTGTGCCATTTGGTAAAAATGAATTACCAGAAGATGCGGCATAAAGTGCGTATGGAACACTTACCAGTTGCGTAGTTCCGAACGTTTCATAATTAGTACCGCCAGAAAAATCACCTTCTACTTCTATGTATTTCGCGCCGTTTGCCCAATCAATTGCTTGTATGGATCCTGAAACGGCATTTCCTCCTCCAATTGAAAGTGAAAACAAACCAAATTGATTGGTGGCAACTGTATGCGTCTCCTGAAAAATCACCAATCCTGTTGGAATATTAGTGTGAATGGAAATTCTAATTCCCAAAGTTGAATTGGCTAGCACATCACCCGAAACGGTTCTTGCGATGGATTGGTATTTAAAAAATTCGGGGGCTTGAGAAAAGCCCGTAATTCCAAAAAGAAATATAAAAACAGAAACTAGAACCTTCATGCTTAGCAGGTTAAATTTTTAGTAAATAATCCATTGTAAAAGCTTGTGAATCTACTTGTTGGAATTTGAAAAAATACATTCCAGCAGGTAAATAGGACAAATCAAACGTTTTTTTTTGGCAAATAAGTGAAAATTCAATCGTGTGTTCCAAAATGATTTTTTGCTGAGTATCTAAAATCGTGAGGTGTATGTTTTCAAATTGCGAAGAATTCTGAACCGTAATGCTCGCAGAAAAAGGGTTGGGGTAGAGGAGGATTTCGTTAAGTTGCAGCAATTGTTCCACGTTTAAAAAATCCTCGTAGTTTTGCTGAAACCCTTGTGTAAGTTGGTTTCCAGATGTAATTTGGGTTTCGGTGATTATTTCACCTATGGTCCAAGATAGACTTCCTTGCGTGTTCACTGAAAAATTTCCGTCTACTGAAATTAGTTCTTGTGCAGAAGAAATTGTCACCGAAAATGGCCATAATAGAACTAAAAGTACAACGCGTAAATTCATTTTATCTTTATAATATTCGGAAAGTTACAATAAAAGTTCAAATGATTTGGCTGCGCTTCTTGCATTTAGTTGAATCAATAGGCGATTTTTTTACTAAAAAACCCACCTTGTTTTTATGCAAGGTGGGAAAAATCGATGTTTTTTTTAAAAAATGTTATTTACGAATCTTAGTTACTTTAAATTCCGTTCTGCGATTCTTCTGGTGTTTTTCCTCGGAACAGAACACGTCATTTTTGCAGTCATTTACCAATACTTTCTCCCCATAACCTTGGTAGGTTAATCGAGATGCATCAATGCCATTTTGAATGAGGTATTGTACAGCAGATTCTGCTCGTTTATCGGACAGTGACAAGTTGTACGCATCCTCGCCACGAACATCCGTGTGGGATCCCATTTCTATCTCAATAGTTGGATTATCCTGTAAAAGTCGCACAAGTTTATTCAACTCCAATGCTGCATCTGGGCGAATTTCCCATTTGTCAAAGTCGTAATAAATATTTTCCAAAACAATGGGTTTATCAATTACAATTTCTTCGACTTCAAAGTCGGCATAGAAATCTTCAGAATATTTGAGGCCCATGGTAGAAATATGGTCTCTTTTTGAAAAACATCCAATTTTTGCGCAAACAAGATTGTAGTTGCTTTCGGGATTGAGTTTCAATTTGAATTGGCCTTTGCTATCGGTTACCATATTTGTAACATAGCCTGTTCTTGGATTGGTGATTTCTACGGTTACGCCTTCCATCATAATTTGCGTTCCTTTTTTGCGCGCAATGCCATAGAGATTAAAGGTTGGTGGCAATTTATCAAACGCGTAAATTTTGTCTTTTTCCTCCCGAGAGGACGAGACATAACCAGCAGTATTTTCTTTGTTCAGGGAAAATCCGAAATCGTCATTTTTGGAATTTAGGGGGTAATTTAAATTCTCTGGAGTTGTCCAACGTGTTCCATCATTTTGCGTTTCGAAAACATCCAAGCCTCCTAATGAATTATGCGCATCGGATGAAAAATACAAATTACCATCGGTATGTAAAAACGGAAACATTTCCCTTCCAGGCGTATTTATGGTAGAACCAAGATTTTCCGGTTTTGTCCATGCTTCTGATTCAACGATTGGCTTTGCCTTTGCCGACTTTTTGGAACTTGTTTCAAGCTCCATTTCCTCCGGCTCGAGCCATTTTAGTTTCTCCAAAGTTGATTTGTAGATATCTGTACCACCATTTCCCCCAGGCATGTCGGAAACAAAATAAAGCGTTTTTCCATCTTCAGAAAGTGTAGGGTGTCCAACAGAATAGTCATCACTGTTGTAGGGAAATTCCTCCAGATTTTCCCATTTTCCATTCTGTAAAGTTGCTTTAAAAATTTTCAGGTTATTTTCCTGTGCTTCATTCACCACCATTTCTCGTTTGAAGTAATTACTCCTTGTAAAGTAGACCGTTCTGCCATCTTTTGAAAATGTTGCTGGTCCTTCGTGAAATCTGCCATTTACATCGCCCGCCAATAATTCTGGTTCTTTCCATTCTCCCTCCGTGTCTTTTTGAATATAATATAAATCGAGGTAGGAATTCCCAGTGTAGCTGCTCTTTTTTCTTCCTAAAGTTGCTGTTTTATCGGCAACAAAAACAGCACCGTCTTTGTACGGAATAATACTAAATGTATTCTCGAATTTGTCCTCTTTTATTGGCTTTAAAACATAGAGCGTAGTATCGCGGTAGCGCTCAGAAATCGAATAGCAGGCGGCAAGGTGCATTTTTGCCATCGCATCTGTAGGATTCATCCGAATATACGTTTGCAATTTTTTTGCTGCCTCGGAGTGTTTACCATTCTGCATCAATACTTCAGCGTATTCCAGGTAAAGTTCTGGGGAACGATTGCCTCCATTTTCAGCCTGCGCATAAAGAGATTCTGCGGAGTCCAAAATATTTATTTTGTGGTAAGAATAAGCTAGCTTAAGCGCTATTTCCGGATCATTGCTTTTCCGAAATGCTTTTTCATAGTGCTTAATTGCCGAGGAATAGGATATGTTTTCATAACAGTCATTTCCTTTTCGCGTGTGGTAATTTGTGCAAGATCCCAATCCTACTAGTAGTGCGGAGCTCAGCAATGTTTGAAGTACTGCATTTTTCATCTTGTTGAATTTTAAAAATAACGTGGTGATTTCACTTTAACCAATTCTTTCCCGAAATCAATTCCAATCATGATTTCATGGGAGCCATTGGAATATTTCCGCAATTTTGAAACGGTTATATCGTAGGCGTAACCAACTCTGAAAAACGAGTTTGTCTGGTATTCCAATATAACTGCTACGGCATCGTATGTTCTAAAAGAGGCGCCAAGCCAAAATTTATCTTGATACACCGCACTCAAATTAAGGTCGGCTTCCAATGGCGCATTTTCGACATATTTGAACAGCACGGAAGGTTTTAACTTAAACTCTTTTGCTACATCAAACACATATCCGGCAGTCAATAGATAGTGCCGTCGCAAGAAAGAAGCCCTGCTCAAATCGAAATTAAAATCCAAGTCTTTCTGGTAAGCGAAAAGTGTTGGTATGGAAAAACCAACATAGTGTCTCTTCCCGAAATAATAAGCTCCAACTCCAATTCTTGGTAGTACTTTACTCGTGATGTCATTTTCAAATACCTGGTCTTGATCCCAAACTGTCAAGTCGGTAAGTTTCGCACTGAATTGGGAAAAGCCTGCATTTATACCCAAAGCTAGTTTTGCGTTTTCATTCAACTTTAATTGACAGGCATAGTTTAATATTGCTGTATTTTGGCGCGTA
>JBIKZR010000318.1:0-3121 GCA_044354635.1 Crocinitomicaceae bacterium
AATCATTTCAACACCACACGATTTGCCTAATTTTGAAAAATTATTGGGAAATGGAGAAAGTTTGGGGTGTCAGTTTTCCTATGCGGTGCAAGAAATTCCAAATGGATTAGCGCAAGCATTTGTTATCGGAGAAAAGTTTATTGGCAACGAAAAGGTCGCGCTAGTATTGGGAGATAATATCTTCTATGGCGTTGGAATGGATAGTTTATTGAAAGAAAACAACAATCCAGAAGGCGGCGTAGTGTATGCTTACCACGTTAGCGACCCAGAGCGCTATGGTGTGGTTGAATTTGACGAAAACATGCAAGCGTTGTCAATTGAAGAAAAACCGACACATCCAAAATCTAAATTTGCTGTGCCTGGATTGTATTTTTACGACAATTCGGTGGTGGAAATTGCTAAAAACTTGCAACCTTCTCCAAGAGGCGAATATGAAATAACGGATATCAATGCAGAATACCTGCGCCAAGGAAAATTAAAAGTTGCTGTTTTAGACCGAGGAACTGCTTGGCTGGACACTGGAACTTTCGCTTCTTTGATGCAAGCGGGTCAGTTTGTTCAAGTTATTGAAGAACGACAAGGTTTGAAAATTGGTTGCATAGAAGAAGTCGCTTTCCGTAATGGATTTATTACGAAGGAGCAGCTGAAACAAATTGCGGAACCGCTTGTTAAAAGTGGGTACGGAACCTATTTAATGGATTTAATTTAAACATGCAAGAGTTAGCTGGATACACATTGTTTTTGGAAAAGGAAATTGAAAAATTAGATTTCCCAAGTTCTCCATCTAATTTATACGACCCCTTGCGTTATTTCATGACCTTGGGGGGAAAAAGAATGCGTCCAATTTTAACTCTTTTGGGAGCAGAACTTTTTGGTGAGAAAATGGAAAATGCATTACCTGCAGCTCTGGCAGTGGAGGTTTTTCATAATTTCACATTAATCCATGATGACATTATGGATGAAGCGCCAAAACGAAGAAATCAGCAAACGGTGCATACGAAATGGAATCGGAACATTGCTATTTTATCGGGAGATGTGCTTTTTGTGAAAGGCTTTCAATTATTGGCAAAACAAAAATCCAAACACCTTTCATCCTTGTTGGATATTTTTAATACAACAGCGATTGAAGTGTGCGAAGGCCAGCAATTGGACATGGATTTTGAAACTAGGCAAAACGTATCTATTCCGGAATATATTGAAATGATTCGATTGAAAACGTCTGTTTTGTTGGGTTGTGCCCTAGAAATGGGAGCAATTGTTGCAAATGCGGAGAAAGAAGACAGAAGCTTTTTATACGATTTCGGGCAACACATAGGTATTGCTTTTCAAATTCAGGATGATATTCTGGACTTATATGCCGATCCTGAAAAATTCGGAAAGCAAGTTGGTGGAGATGTAATTTCCAATAAAAAAACCTTGATGAACTTGAAGGCATTTGACATGGCAGATCGCTCACAAAGAGTCATTTTAGAGGAATTAGCACTAGAAAAAGATGCCGTTTTAAAAGTCCAAAAAACAAGAGAATTATACGATCTTATTGGTGTGCGTTCTGCGTGTGAAGAGCACATGCAAGAGCATTATTCCTATGCAATGGAATCTTTATCCAAAATAAATCTGCAAGAGAAAGCAAAATTACCACTTATTGCTTTGGCTGATTTTTTAATGCAGCGGGATAATTAAAATTTTACAAAAGAACCAAAGTAAAAGCGCAAGTTTTTTTTCGAAAGAGCACCTAAATTTCAAAGTAAAGCATTTTTGTTAAGCCAGGAAGAAATTGAAGCATTGAAGAATGGGGACCAACAGGCCTATACTGCTCTTGTCGCTTTATTTTCCCGAAAAGTATACAATCTTTGTTTAAGTTTATTGCACAATCAGGAAGATGGTGCTTATATGGCTGTTACGACTATTTTTTTGAATAACACCAGAATATCCCATCCGTAGTCTATTGCTATTTTGTCACCGTTGATGCAAACCACAATTCTGCCTATCCTACTACCTATTGCGGAAATAAGGAAAGCAACCCTGCTTCGGATGCGTCGCAAATCCCTTTTTCCGTGATTATTTTGGTGACCAATCTCGCTGGTGTCACATCGAAACCATAATTACTGGCTTGTGTCGTTTCTGGACAAATTAAAATTGGTTGAATTTTGCCGTTAGCTCCTTTTCCAATAATATAGCGTACTTCGTCTTGGTCGCGCTCTTCGATTGGAATTTCACTGAGACCATCGCGAATGGACATATCCAAAGAAGTAGAAGGCAAGGCAACATAAAATGGAATGCCATTATCCGATGCTGCCAAAGCTTTTAAATAGGTTCCAATCTTATTTGCGACGTCGCCATTTCGCGTTGTGCGATCTGTTCCAACTAGAACCATGTCAACCATTCCATGCTGCATTAAATGTCCTCCAGCATTGTCAACGATCAAGGTGTGCGGAACGCCATGTCGCGTCAATTCGTAACACGTTAAATTCGAACCTTGGTTTCTTGGACGGGTTTCATCTACCCAAACATGGACTTTTAAGCCTTTTTCCATTGCCTGATAAATCGGCGACGTAATTGTTCCCCATTCCACGCAGCCCAGCATTCCCGCGTTGCAATGGGTTAGAATATTTACCACTTCGCCATTTTTGCGTTTTGCGATTTCTTCAATCAATGGTAAACCGTGCACACCAATCATGCGGCACGTTTCCACATCTTCCTCCACAATAGCCGCAGCCGCTTCCCATGCGGTAAGCAGAAAATCTCCTTCGCAGTTGTCCAACGCATTTCGCATTTTATCCAATGCCCAAAATAAGTTCACTGCGGTTGGACGCGAAGCACGCAAATCCGTAAACGCTTGGTCTAAGAATGTGCCATCTAACTGTTCTTCGATCATTTCGCGCACAGCTAAATAAATTCCATACGCAGCGGTTGCTCCAATTAAAGGCGCACCGCGAACGGTCATGTCTTTGATTGCTTCTTCTGCGTCTTCGTAGGTTTCCAATTTAATGGTAACAAATTCGTGCGGTAATTTTCGTTGATCTATAACTTCTACGTAGCGATCATCGGTTGTCCAAATGGTTCTGAATTTTGTCATTTCAGTTCTAATTTTTCGTATAATTCAATTTCAGTAAGGTCACTG
>JBIKZR010000042.1:0-9538 GCA_044354635.1 Crocinitomicaceae bacterium
ATTTCGATAGTGTCTAAAATTCTGTATTCCAAAGGATTAAAATTATCCTCCGAATATTCTTCTAAAGAAACCTCCATTTTAGAATTATAGTTCAAATCCAAAATCTTCAGGCCTTGTATTTTTGTCGCTTTTAACAATTGCTGCACAATAGGTAAATTATATTCTGCCTCAGTAATGTCTGTTAGTGCTAAAAATGGATTGAATTGCTCGGTTATCGATGGAATTCGAGTAGCGACAACTTCTTTTTGTGTCATTTCCAAATATTTCCATTCGGTTTTTTCCCAAATCTTCGACGCGAGATATTCCTTGGAAGTGGAGAGAAATTCTTTTTTCTCGCCTGTTTTTTTGTTTTTATACACCAAAACACTTTCGTATTTCCCAACAACGCCATCGTTCATTTTTTCAAGGAGATTTGTTTCTTCGGCATACGGTCTATAATCTTTCATCGGCTCATACAGCAGGACGTAGGAAATCATTAAAATTGAAATGAGCGCAACAAAAAGTGAACTCCCAAAATAATTTCCAAAAATGATTCCGCCGGATTTTAAAAGCCATAAAGAACCAATTAAAGAAATTGCGGCAAAAATAATTGGGAAATACCAACCAAAAACCCATGAGAAAATGGCAATTACTACCAAGGAAGCAATTAAAAACTGTTTGTTTTGTTTTCTCGTATTCGGTTCAATTATCCATTGAGCAATAAAGATCCAAATAATCAAATACAACAAAACGATATCTTTCCAAAGCGATTCAGAAGGTGTTAATGACCGCCCAACGGAACCTTTCATCGCATCGCCAAAACAGCCGCAATCGTCTACACACTGAGGTTGTTTCATTTCTTCCAAAACCAAAACTGAAGCAGATTTTGAAATAATTTTTATCGCTTTATCCGTTTTTGACTGATCGATTTTCATCTGTGCAATCGGATCCGACATTTGATAGGTATCTCTATCAACAAACTTTTTTGTGTTGTCGCAACTTGCTGTATGCCAAGTTAAAAATGTGAAAAAGATCATCATAAAAACAAGCAAATAAGAAACCATTTTCACTTTTCCACCAAGTATTACCAAAACGCCTAAAACAATCTCCACAATGCAGATTAGCACGGAAAGTAGCAAAGCATATTGAATCAAAAATTCCAAAGAAAATCCGGGCGCACCAAACCATACCTTGATACGATATGCCAAAGCGCCGTCTTCAAAATATTCCTCCAATTTATACGAAAAACCTATTGGATCGTTTGCCTTTACCAATCCAGAAACAATAAACAAACCGCCCACCAAAAGACGGGAAACATTCGCCATCATCAATCGACCGGAAAATATAAATAAAGCAGCCGAACTAATGGCAATTGTGATGTATCCAATAAAATTGAAAAGTAAGTAATACCCCTCAAAAGAGGCGTGAGATCCGATTGTTATCATTGCCAAACCAGCAAGATTTACCAGAACGAATATGCTATTAAATAGCATAGACTTTCCTTGCACTGTCGCTTTTTGTTTCATAAAATTTGAATTATTTGTTAATTTTAGTTTCCGTATTTAAATGTATCAGGGCAAATACAGCATAGTTTAGCATATCGAAGTAATTTGCGTCGATACCTTCACTGATTAGTGTTTCCCCATTATTATCTTCTATTTGTTTGACTCTCAGTATTTTCATTAAAATCAAATCTGTCAGCGAACTAACGCGCATGTCGCGCCACGCTTCTCCATAATCGTGGTTTTTTTTCGCCATTAATTCAAAAGCTTCCAAAGCATAAGTGTCGTAAAGCGCCATTGCTCGTTTTTCTGACAATTCCATTTCGGTTAACTCTTTCTCTCGGAGTTGAATAATTGCCATGATACAGTAGTTCACAATTGCCACAAATTCATCGGCAACTCCTTCTCCAACCTTGTTGATTCCAGTTTCCTGAATGGTTCGAATGCGCTGTGCTTTAATGAATAATTGATCCGTGAGAGAGCTTGGCCGCAAGATTCTCCATGCGGTTCCGTAATCTTTTGTTTTGCTCAAGAAGATATCTCGGCAAATAGTGATTACATTTGAATATTCTATATTTGTTTGATTCATTTATTTATCAATGGGCTTTTCAAGGGTTGAAGATACACATTTTCCAAAAAACAGGCAAATCCGAATAGCGGATAAATTGATTGACCTCTCCATTCCCAAAATTATGGGCATTGTAAACACTACGCCCGATTCTTTTTACGGTAAGAGCAGGAAAACAACAGAAAAAGACCTCTTAAATACTGTTAATCAACTAATTGAAGACGGAGCAGACTTCATTGATATTGGCGGTTATTCTACGCGTCCAAACGCAGATTTTGTGTCGGAAAAAGAGGAAATCGAGCGAATTTTAGAGCCAATAAAAAGTATAAAAAAACATTTTCCTTCCGTTTCCCTATCGCTCGACACATTCCGCAGAAATGTTGCTGCTGCAGGCATTGAGCATGGAATTGATCTAATCAACGATATCAGTGGTTTTCAATTTGACCCAACGTTAATTGATATTGTTGCTAAAAATAAAGTTGCTTATATTTTGATGCACTGCGGAAAAACACCGGAGGAAATGCACAAAAGCACGCAAAATGATGCTTTGTTCAAAGAAATGATTTATTATTTTTCGGAAAAAATACGCTACTTATTGGACAAAGGGATCACCGATGTAGCAATTGATCCTGGTTTTGGATTTGGAAAAACGTTGGAGCAAAATTATTCCCTGCTAACGGATTTAAACATGTTTCACATTCTCGAAAAACCAATTTTAGTAGGAATTTCAAGAAAATCCATGATTTATAAAAAATTGGAAATTACAGCGGATGAATCTTTGAATGGCACAACGATTTTAAATACACTTGCCGTCCTCAAAGGAGCTTCAATTCTGCGGGTGCACGATGTAAAAGAAGCCAAACAAATCATTCAACTTCTCTCTTAGATTTTTCCGTTTTCAGAAAAAAAAATAAAACTTCACGAAAAAGTTCTTCCTTCTTTTTGTTCGATGAACTTTCCTCCTTGAATTCCTCCTGTATGAATGAATAAAATTTTAGAATCCGTAGCATTCGTTTTTGTTACCCAATCCACCAGTGCAAAAAATGCCTTTCCAGTATAAACTGGATCTAATGGCACGTTAGTGATTTTGAAAATCATTTCCATAAAATCCAATAATTCCGGCGTATATTTACCATAGCCTCCAAAATGATATTCCGACAAAACAGCTGTTCTTTCTAAAATTTCAGCGACCATTTCCGACTCTATTCCGCCGTATTTATAGAGTTCGTTCATTTCAGCCAACGCGTCAAATCCTTTCAAAACTGGAACAACATGCAACTGGCAACTTTCCTTCAACCCAAGTGCTATTCCTGCACTTGTAGTGGTTGTTCCTTGCGCAATAAAAATATGGTCAAAATCGTTGGACGTTTCCTGTAAAATTTCCTGACAACCAATCATACCGTAATAATTACTTCCACCTTCGGGAACAATTTGGTAATTCGGAAACTCAAATGTCAGCTCTTCATGGTAGGATTTTTCCTTGCGTAAATAGTATTCTTCTCTGGAAATAAATTTCAGCTGCATTCCCCATTCAGCGCATTTTTTTAGAAGATTATTCGAATCTGGGTTTAACTCATCCCCTCGCACAAGTCCAAGCGAACGCAAACCAGCAGCGTTACAAGCGGAAGCCGTTGCGAGTAAATGATTGGAAAAAGCACCGCCAAAAGTTAAAACCCCTGTTTTTTTCTGCTGTTTTGTATGGGAAATATTGTATTTTAATTTTCGCCATTTATTTCCGGAGACAAATTCATCAATTAGATCGTCTCTTTTCACGAACAATTGAATGTTCCGCTTGTTGAACTGTGGTAAGAACAATTCTTGAACGATCGACTTCTTTGTATCAAACATAGTTAGGGCGTTTCTTTAGAATTTAATAAATTTGCAAAATGAATAACGAAATGTCCGGATTCCAAAAGAAAAACACCTTGACGGAGGAAGAGTTCTACCTTAGTAAAGAGGGATTTATCATTTTCACGGAAGCCTACCATTTAAAAAGAGGTTACTGCTGCAAAAGCGGTTGCAAACATTGTCCGTTTGGATTCGACAAAAAAACCGGTGCAATTAAAAAACATCAATAAATTCCTTTTTCCGGATATTTTCCTTTGTATTGCGAAAGTATTTTTTTTATCGATTCGATATCCTTATTTACATCTTCTGTAGGATGAAAAATACTGTGGAAACCACCAATTTTTCTTTCAAAATCCATGTAACAGATTAAAATTGGTACGTTTGCTTTACGGGCAATATAGTAAAATCCTTTTTTCCAATTTGCATTGTAGCTGCGCGTTCCTTCTGGTGTAAAAACTAGAAACAACTCCTCGTTCTCTTCAAATAATTTGACTGCCATATCGGTGATATTATTGTTCTTTTTTCGATCTACAGGAATGCCTCCTAACGCTTTTAAAATCCAACCAAGCGGAGGGAAAAACAAGTCTTTCTTAATCAATATACGCGGTTTAATTCCGTATAAAATAAATGGCATTCTTCCAATTATAAAATCCCAGTTAGACGTATGTGGACCTACAACGATAACGCATTTTTTCAGGCCTTCTGGCGCCTTTTCGTCGACTTTCCAGCCAATTAATTTCAATATTATGCGAACAATAAATTTCATTTCTATTTTAGTTTAAAACAAAGAAGTGTAATCCTGAAACACAATCTTTTGAACGTAAATCGGAGCAAATTCCTTTTCTTCCTCCGACTATTTAAAAAAAACACTTCAATTTCAGCGGTAAAGTTAGCCATTAAACAAATACTTTTACTTTTGTCGTATGCAAAATAAAAAAGCACTTTTTTCTCTTCTCTCCGTTGCCTATGTGCTCGCAATCATTTGGGTATTTTGGATGATTTCGGAATCACTTTTAAAAGAAAAATCTTCTGAGAACACCAGATACATTCCAAAAGATGCAACTTATACCTTCGTGCTAAATGGTAAAGAAGTGGCTGAAAAAGCATTGTTCTCCTTACTTGTAGAAGCAAAAGACGCCGAAATTCTGAATTTAATACAAACCACAATTTTGCAGAAATCGAAAGTGGACGGAGAAATGAAAAATTATGGTGTCGACTATTTGTCTGATATTGTTTTTTTCGAAATGCCATATAAGAAAACTGTAGTTAGTGGTGTTTTAGTAAATCTCTCAAATGTTATTCTCTTTCGAAAGAACATGGCGAAGAGCAAAAATTCATTTGCGGTCAAAAAGGATGTTGGTGTGGTCCTTTTTCCCAGCGAGAATGGCGATTTACCGACTAATTTAAACAGATTTGCTGCGGAAATTCTTTCGGAAATGCAGCCTAAATCAAATCTTCAACTGAAAAATGGCGACAGAAAATTAATCGAAACTAGCACTTTTGGAAGCGTGCTCGGAACGCATTCTTTTTTCACTAAATCGAATATAGGAATTGACATTCAAAATTCAAGTTTATATTTTTCAGGAGTTCTTACGCAGGATGAAAAAGTGAAGATTCAGCCAGAAACGGTGGGGAAAATCGTGCAACCATCTGGTATGCATATTTCTACATCACTCGTTCCAATTCTTCTTTCAGACACTTTGAATTTCTTTTTGAAACAATTTAACACCTCATTTCCAGTAATTTCTGAAGTTTCCCTTAATTATCATGGAACGAAAATAGTGAACCATTCCTCCGGATTTTATGTGCTTCCGCAAATGGAACTACTCGTTACGTGCAAAAATACTATTGAAATAGAAAAAATCCTTGAAAATGCTGAACTGCAATCGTATTTAGGATATAAATTGGTTGGAAATTCTATGCGAATTCAGTCGGAGAAACTTTATTTCAAACAAGTTACGGCGAATTCGTTTTATATCGGCGGTATGGAAAATCCAACTTTCAAAAAAGGTTATACATCCTATTATTTGAATATGAATGGTAGTTTGGAGCCGCTTATTTCCATAGAAGGTGGTGGAATGATGTTGGCATTTTTGGAGATGCTTCCAATCTTTCGTGCAAGTAAAAATTTAGCGGAACACACCGAATTTGTGCAGATGAAACTTTCTAAAAAGGGAAATAAAATTGCAAACTTAGAAGGTGAAATGCGTTTCAAAAAAACGTATTATCCGATGACAGAACTTACGCGTTTTCTAATTATTGGACAGTTGTTGGATTAATTTCCTGAAATAAGTTGGAGCATATAGCATTCGGGATCCATACCAGGAAAAGAATTCACCATCAACAATTAAAACTTGTGCATCCGGAAATAATTCTTGCATTTCAGCAACGTGTTTTGCTTTGAACGGAAAGGGTTCTGAACTTAAAAAAACAAAATCTGGCTTCAGGGCGTTTTCCGAATTGTAAATTGGATAACGCTCTTGTTTACATGCATTTTCGAATGAACTCGCTTCCAATAGAGCATCGATAAACGTATTTTTTCCCGCAACAAAATAGGGCTCTTGCCAAATAAAATAGAGCACACTTTTTGGTGTTCCGATTTTAGGTAATCGTTCAAATTCCGAACGAATTTTTTCTGTTATTTCCTTGGATTTTTCAACTTTCCCAACCAACGCACCAAGCTGAAGAATCATGTCGTATGCATCTTCCAAGGTTAAGATATCGCTCATCCAAACCGGCGCTATTTCTTGTAAAGCGGTATAATCCGATTTGGTGTTTTCCTCTTTGTTTCCAATAATTAAATCCGGTTGCAAGGAACGAATGGCTTCCACATTCAGTTTTTTTGTTCCTCCTATACTCTTTTTAGATTGAAACCATTTTTCAGGATGGATGCAGAATTTTGTAATCCCCACAACTTCCTCCTCTAATCCAAGATCGTATAATAATTCTGTTTGAGAAGGCACTAACGAAACAATCCGACGTGGAATATTTTCCAGCCGGATTGTTTGATTCATTTGATCTGTGAAGATCTTTTCCATTAGGACATTGCGGAAATAATATCGTATCGTGTCACAATTTGGTGTTCACCGTTTGACATTTCCACCAAAACGGCAGGCGTATTTTTATTGATTAATTTGCAAACATCTTCCAAATGCGTATTGGATGTTACAATCGGGAATGCTTCATTCATGATAGACGAAATTGCAGCATCTTTCAGTTCCGTATTTTCCACAAGCAATTTATACACTTGGCTATCGTCAATCGAACCGACGAATTTACCATCTTTCATCACTGGAATTTGAGAAATTCCAAATTTGCGCATTTTTGCAATTGCATGGGAAACCAATTCTTCAGCAAAAACAGTTACCAAAGGTGTATTTTCATACTTTGCTACCAATTCTCCGGCTGTTTTGAAATCTTCCTCCAAAAAACCTCTTTCTCGCATCCATTCGTCGTTGAAAATTTTCCCAACATATCGGCTACCGTGGTCGTGGAATAAAACAACTACAACATCGTCTTCCGTTAATTCATCTTTCAATTGCAACAATCCTTTAATTGCTGAACCAGCTGAATTACCAACAAAAATCCCTTCTTCTCGTGCAATTTTTCGCGTGTATACTGCTGCATCTTTATCCGTCACTTTCTCGAAACGATCAATGATATCAAAATCAACATTCGCAGGAAGAATATCTTCTCCAATTCCTTCTGTTATATACGGATAAATTTCATTTTCGTCGAAAATTCCTGTTTCCTTGTATTTTTTGAATACAGAACCATAGGTATCAATTCCCCAGATTTTAATGTTCGGATTTTTTTCTTTCAAGTATTTTCCAACACCGGAAATCGTTCCTCCTGTTCCAACACCAACTACAAAGTGCGTAATTTTTCCACCCGTTTGCTCCCAAATTTCCGGACCCGTAGATTCGTAGTGCGCAATTCTATTGGATAAATTATCGTATTGGTTTACGTACCATGAATTTGGCGTTTCAGAAGCCAAACGTCGCGAAACAGAATAATACGAGCGCGGATCTGTAGGTTCAACAGCGGTTGGACAAACAACAACTTCCGCACCAACTGCGCGTAAAATATCCATTTTTTCCTTGGATTGTTTGTCGTTTAAAACACAAATTAATTTGTATCCTTTGATGATTGCAACCAAGGCCAATCCCATTCCTGTGTTTCCGGAAGTTCCCTCGATAATTGTTCCGCCGGGATGGATTAAACCTGCTTTTTCAGCATCTTCAATCATTTTTACCGCCATTCTATCTTTTACAGAATTCCCAGGATTTGTAGTTTCAACTTTCGCTAAAACCGTTGCTTTAACGTCCTTCGTGACTTTATTCAAACGAACCATTGGTGTATTCCCAATCGTTTCCAATATATTATTGTAGATTTTCATCGTGTGTTTTTTTGGCAAAGATACTATATAGATTTGTATTCAAACATGGAGTTGATGCTTACCTTGAAATGATTTCACTAAATTCTTTAACGAATCGTATATAAAGGTGTTTTGGTGCAATTTAATGGATTAATGGTGCCGATTACAGATTCAATAAAAGTCTCTTTTTCTAGTACATTTATGTTCCAAATGAATTTAATGCACAACTAATTTCAGCATTTCAGTTGCAGCATCCGTTGCTGTATATTCTACAAAATAAACACCTTTATTCCACCGCAGCGTTTCAATCTCTATTCCATTCAAAACCTCTCCTGTCCATACCAATTGTCCTAAAATACTTTGGATACGGACATATACGGATTCTGTAAATTCTGATTTTATGGTAATTTTTCCGCTGGAAGGATTTGGATAAACGCTAAAATCGGAATTCAAAGCTGCCGTAATTTCAGGAATGGAAACGATACTTTCCAAATTATCCTGATTTACAATTGGAAAATCGTCGTTTGGTCCTATCTTAATTACATAAACGCTGCTTCCACCAAGTCCATCCAAGGTTAAATATCCCGTTGCAATTGCTCCACCATCGCTCGTTGGAATAATTTGGCAATTTCTATCTTCTTGCAAAAATGCAACATCCACATTTAAATTGTTCCAAACAAGATTGTCGTAGTAGCGTGTAATTGCAACATCTACACTTCCTGCAGTTGAAAATCCATCTTGCCGATATCTGGCTATATAAACCTTGCCATCCGTGCCATATTTTGTAACCTGCTCGTAGAAAATATTCCCTGTGAAATGATCTGAAAATTCTTCCAAAAATTCGCCTTCCATCGTAGTTGTCAAACGGTATTCATCCAAATCTCCAAAGTTGGGATGCACATGTTTCCCTATAGAATAAAGGTTTCCACCGCGAATAAAAAAGTCGTTCAGCCCATAATTTCCATGTTTACCATATTGTTTTACCCAAGAAATCGTTCCGTTGCTGTAAAATTTCAGAATCACGCCTTTTGTCAGCAAGGAATCCGAATTATAGATTTCTCCTACTGCATAAAAAGTAGTATCGTTGAATTGTTTTATGGAAGAAATTCTGTCTTCGCCACTAGAACCAAAATTCCGCGTCCACAGTGTATCGCCATTGTAATCCGTTTTTACAATGTAAAAATTTAAATTGTTGTTCGGTGTTGCGGTAGTTTCACCAACCATATAAATAGTGGAATCTGCAGTGAAAATCGCATCATTTAC
>JBIKZR010000319.1:0-3109 GCA_044354635.1 Crocinitomicaceae bacterium
TCGATTCATCCGGCGAAAGTTTAAATCCTTCGAATTCTATATCGGTGAAATTGGAGCATTGGATTTTTTCGGAGCCATCGTGCTTCATCTTCCAAATTTGAAGGCCATTTTTTTCCGCTGACGCAAACCAAATGGTATTATTTTTTCCCCATTGCGCTTCCATTTCTGAAAATGGTGTTGTTGTAATTTGTTTGGACTGGTTGTTTTTTAAATCGATGACAAACAAATCTGTATTGCCTTTATTTGCTGCCATATCGAAAGATCGCTGGCTATACAACAAATAATTTCCATCTGGGGAAACCATTCCACCGGAAACACGGTTTAGTTTCCATAACAGTTCAGGCGTCAGAACTGTTTGTGAAAAAGAATAGAAGGAGAATCCAATTACAAGAAAAAATACAAAATGCTTCATACTAGAAAATTAGAAAATGAAGGTACTAAAATCTACTGAATGGCCTAAGAATCTTGCGTGTTTTTCTTTTTTCTGGATTTCTGGATATAGGCAACTAGTGTCAAGATAAGAAAGCAAAAAGTTATAAGTACAACCGTATATAGCACATTATCTTTCCATTCGAAATCGCGCATTGACATGAAAACAAAGGCATTTGTCGCGACTAAAAAAGTAATCATTAAACGTTGAAACCACTTTATTCCTTTCATCTTTAAACAGTTGATTGGAATAAATATAGATTAATCTTGGAACACTACAAAATTTAAGATTGGCTTGTTCGCGGATTATGTATTGGAATTAAAAATTGGTATTGGGAATAAGAAAGACAAGGATTGAGCGATCAGAATCCTTTTTTCGTAAGAATTTCAGCCATCTCCATTTGCAGTTTTTGTGCTTCTAATCCTGCTTTTTCGGCAAAATCCACACCATTTGAGGCATAAATTATCCCTCTGGAAGAGTTTACCAATAATCCACAATCTTTGTTCCAGCCAAATTCTGCAACATCTTGCAACGATCCGCCTTGTGCGCCAACACCAGGAACTAAAAAAAAGTGGTTTGGAACTAATTTTCGAACTTCCCCAATTCCTTCCGCTCGTGTTGCTCCTACTACAAACATCAAATTCTCATCTGTTCCCCATGCAGAAGCTTTTCGAAGCACTTTTTTATACAGTTCTTCGCCGGTATTATCTGTAGAAAATTGAAAATCCAACGCGCCTTTGTTGGAAGTCAAAGCCAAAAGAATGACCCATTTACCCGGGAATTCCAAAAATGGCGTAACGCTATCTTCTCCCATGTACGGCGCAACTGTAATGGAATCACAGTTCAAATAGTCAAAAAATGTTTTGGCATAATAGGAAGAAGTATTTCCAATGTCGCCACGTTTTGCATCTGCAATGGTGAAAATATTTTTCGGAATGTAATCGATTGTTTTTTTTAATGAATCCCAACCTTTCGGGCCGTAGCATTCATAAAAAGCCAAATTCGGTTTATAGGCTACCGTAAAATCTTTCGTCGCATCGATTATTGCTTTGTTGAATTCAAAAATCGGATCTTCACATTCCAATAAATGGGGCGGAATTTTAGCTAAATCCGTGTCGAGACCAACACATAAAAACGATTTCTTTTGGCGAATTTGTTCAATTAATCCTTCACGTGTCATATTTTCGAATACTTGTTGTGGTAAAAGTAATGAAAGTAAATTAAAATTATCCCCTTGAAAAATGGCAATCTCGAAAGATTACAGTGGAATGATAATTTGCTTTTCGCTTTTTGTTCGGACAGAGAAATACCCCAAACAACCACCGGAAAAATTCGATGTTGGGTTTGCTGGTGTTGCGCCCTGGATATTTTGTTCCAAGGTGAAGAAGTAATTGTAGATCGATTTATCTATTCCAAACATGACAACATCTACGGTATCTCCGGCTTTAATTTCATTCGCAAAAATCGGCTCTTGATTGATGTTTCCATCGTTGTATTGATCGGATTGTATAAAATTACCAGGAATATTTTTTCCTTTAACTATCAGGTTAAACTGGTAATAATTTTCTATTCCAGCAGGATCTAATCGAATTGGTACGAGTGCATTTATCGGTTCCGGTCCAAATGAAAAAGGGAAAGTTTCAACAATTTCTAATGGCACATTAACCGGCATTTTACCTGCAGCAACGAAAACTTTTCCATCCACTGAGATTTGAATCGTGTATGTTCTACCTTCCGAAACAGGATAGTTATTCACTTCGTAGACACCTGGAGCTACCAAAACCATATTTTGTCCATTTCCAAGATCGTCGGTCAAATAAATACTAGCATTTTCTACTGTTGCAAAATTGGAAGCATCATCCAAATTCAATGTTTTTGTAATGGATACTCGGTGGGTTAAATCACCCAATGTCACAAATCCTTCGACAACAAAATTCGCCTCTTGGTCTTTAATATCCACATCGATAACCTTGGTGCAGGAACTTAGAATTTGAGTGATAAAAAGCAGTATAACTGCAAATTTCAAAAAAGTATATTTTTTCATCTTACTTGAATTTAAAATTATATGTAATCGCAGGAACCCAGCGGAATAAGGACGTTTGAACCGCCTCCGTAATATTTGGGTTTTCCTCGTTTTGTCGGAACGAAATAGTGTACGCATTTTCCCGGCCATACGCATTGTAAACGGAGAAATTCCAACTGCTTTCAAACTTTTTCGTGTCTTTTCTTAACCACGTTACGCCAAGATCCAATCGGTGGTAGGCAGGCATTCGGTAGCCATTTCTTTCTGTGTACAACAATTGTGTTTGGCCATTTATCAGGTATTTTCCAGAAGGAAACGTTACTGCATTTCCAGTATAGTAAACGAATAAAGCAGAAATAGAAACTTTTGGCGTTACGTCATAAATTCCAACGATAGAGATATCGTGTGTACGATCTTGTTTTGCTGCATACCAAGCACCATCATTAATTCCAATGATTTTTCGCTCTGAACGCGACAAGGTATAGCCAAGCCAACCGGTAAATTTACCTGTTTTCTTTTTCAGAATTAATTCAACACCATACGCGCGACCAATTCCATACAGTAATTCTCCTTCAATCAAATCGTTGCCTTGCAAGTTTGCGCCATTTCTGTAATCAATTTGATTCTGCATTGATTTATAATACGTTTCCACATTG
>JBIKZR010000043.1:0-9506 GCA_044354635.1 Crocinitomicaceae bacterium
GCGTGCGCTAGTCGAAAAATTAGGCGCAGACCATGTTATAAATTATACCACGTGCGATTACGAAACGGAAATTGAAAAACACTTGAATGGTTTGCGTTTGGATGTTAGCTACAATCCAGTTGGTGGCGCAACATTTAAAAAAGATTTGGCCTTGTTAGGTTCTGGTGGCCGATTACTTTTATTTGGTGGCTCGGAATTAACCTCTGCAAAATGGGGAATTTTATCGCAACTAAATTTTGTGCGTAAAATGGGAATGGTTTTACCGATTGGTCTAATGATGCGTTCCAAAAATATTCTTGGTGTCAATATGTTGAAATTGGCGGATAATCGCCCAATGGTTTTATCGGAATGCCTGCAAGCAGTTGTTGGTTTATTTCGTTCGGGAGAATTAATTCCACAAGTTGGCGGCAAATACCCTGTGGCTGAAATCGCTGCAGCGCACGAAGCGCTTGAAAATGGAGAAACAACAGGTAAATTGACTATTTTCTGGGAGTAAGATTTCTTTATTTTTCAAGAAAAAAACCCTTCCTTTTGTCAAGGAGCTGGCGGTCCAATATACTCCAGGCATGGATTTGTCCCAACCCAGCATTTAGCATTTTTTTGCAACGCTATGCTGGTGTCTTTTTCGATAGAAATACTAAAATCTGGTGAGTTTTTCCATTGCTCAAAACATTCCAAACTTTTTAGTTTAAATACTTCCTTCTCAAAAGGTTTGTTTTGACGCATAAATTCTTCGATTGGAAGCAGTTTATCTGTTTTCAAAAGCATGTATTCCCCTTTCGGTAATTTCAAGGTGGCGGAACCAATAGCATCCAAGGTAATTTCAGCTTCTATTTTTGCACCTGGCGCATAAACATTCCCGCGAATAATTGCATACCGTTCATCTGTCAATGCTTCATAAAAACCATTTTCAGTCGCTGCGGTTGGTTTCGCTCCTCCGCAATGTGGTTTAAAAATAGTCGCATGAAATGTAACTTCGAAAGTTTTTTCTCTTTTTTGAAGAATACTGCAACTGCTGAAAATAAGTGAAAGAAATAAGAATGAAAAAATGGAATGCATGGCCAAAAGGGTTTTGTTTTTCAAAGTTAGCTAAAAAATGTCTTGACGACCAGTGCTTATTAAATACTTTTTGCTTTTAAGAATAATTCGTTTCTAGCTTTAGAACTTCTTTCTTTAGAATTTGGCTTTAATGCTGATTTAGTTACTTTAAACCCGATTTTTTAGTTTAATTTTGTGTTTTAATCGTAGCAAAAAATAAGTTATAGATGGCGGAAACAATGACAGATCTTGGGATTCAAGAAATTCTTTCTCAGTTGGGGATTGAAGAAATAAACAATGGCGCCTCCACCGGCGGAAAATGGTTTAAAACAAGAGGAGAGCGTATCGATTCAATTTCTCCAGTGGATGGTAAATTGATTGCTTCGGTAAATTCAGCTTCTGAAGCGGATTACGAAGCAGTAATTTTAAAAGCGCAAGAAGCATTTTTAGAATGGCGAATGATTCCTGCACCAAAAAGAGGCGATATCGTGCGTCAATTGGCAGATCGCATTCGCTTTTACAAAGAGCCACTTGGTAAATTAGTTTCCTATGAAATGGGAAAATCGTTGCAGGAAGGTTTGGGTGAAGTGCAGGAAATGATTGATATCTGTGATTTTGCAGTTGGTCTTTCGCGACAATTATACGGTTTAACGATGCATTCAGAGCGTCCAGGTCATAGAATGTACGAGCAATACCATCCTTTAGGAATTGTTGGAATTATTTCTGCCTTCAATTTTCCTGTTGCTGTTTGGAATTGGAATACCGCTTTGGCTTGGGTTTGTGGAGATGTTTGCGTTTGGAAGCCTTCTGAAAAAACACCTATCACGGCAATCGCTTGTCAGCAAATTACAAAAGAAGTATTTGATGCAAATGGCGTTCCGGAAGGCGTTTCCAATTTAGTTATTGGCGGTGCTGAACTTGGAAAATTAATGGCGGAAGACACGCGTGTTCCGTTGATTTCTGCAACCGGTTCTACCCGCATGGGGAAATCAGTTGGTGCAGCTGTTGGCTCTCGTTTAGGAAGATCTTTATTGGAGTTGGGTGGAAACAATGCAATTATTATTGCACCTTCTGCAGATTTGAAAATGGTCGTTCCTGGTGCGGTTTTCGGTGCAGTTGGAACAGCAGGTCAACGGTGCACTTCTACGCGTCGTTTGATTATCCACGAAGAAATTTACGATAAAGTAAAGGATGCGTTGACAAGCGCATACAAACAACTGAAAATAGGAAATCCTTTGGATCAAAACTTCCATGTTGGGCCTCTTATCGATACAGATGCGGTAAATGCGTATTTGGTAGCATTAGAAAAAGCGGTTGCTGAAGGAGGAAAAATTCTTGTTGAAGGCGGTGTTTTATCTGGGGACGGATACGAATCAGGATGTTATGTGCAGCCAGCAATCGTTGAAGCAGAGAATCATTTTACCATTGTGCAACACGAAACATTTGCGCCGATCTTATACATCATGAAGTATTCTGGAGGAGTTGAAAATGCGATCAAATTACAGAATGGCGTGCCGCAAGGATTGTCTTCTGCAATTATGACAAATAGCTTGAAGGAAGCGGAAGCATTTTTAGCGCAGCAAGGTTCGGATTGTGGCATTGCTAATGTAAATATCGGAACATCTGGTGCTGAAATTGGCGGTGCATTTGGTGGTGAGAAAGAAACTGGCGGCGGACGTGAATCTGGCTCTGATGCTTGGAAAGTATACATGCGCCGTCAAACAAATACGATCAATTATTCCGATAGTTTGCCTTTGGCACAAGGAATTAAATTTGAATTGTAATATACTTATAATCACGAAAATGCCGAGCGGTTTGCTCGGCATTTTTTTTGTCGTTTATTTAAAAGAAATAGTAAGGTTTTAATTCCAGCTAATCCTGCGATTTTTAACTCTTCACCAAATCTATTCTAGTATCGTTTTCTTCTGCTAAATCGGTCACAAATGCTGTTGAATCTGTAGTTCCAAACACTATTTCATTTGCTAGAACTTCGCTACATATATAGGTCATGTTTGCTTCAATAGCCTGTTGAATCCAAGCGGTTGATTCTATTTTTAAAACAATGCGATCTGTCACGTCTAAACCAGAATCTTTGCGTAAGTTTTGCACCCGATTGATTAATTCACGGGCAATTCCTTCTGCTTTTAATTCCTCGGAAATAGTGATATCTAAGGCAACAGTTAAACCATTTTCACTTGCTACCAGCCAACCTGGAATATCTTGCGCAGCGATTTCAAAATCGGTAATGTCCAGTAGAATCTTTTCGCCGTCTATTTCTGTTTCCCAACCATTATTTCCCTCGATTGCAGAAATATCGTCGCTTGACAATTGTGCCACTTTAGCCGCAATTGCTTTCATTTGCTTACCATATTTAGGCCCAATCGTTTTGAAATTTGGCTTGATGCTTTTTACCAGCATACCATTTCCTTCTTCCAATAATTCCAATTCCTTTACATTGACTTCCGAAAGGATTAAATCCTTTATATGCAATAGATTATCTGCAAAATTCTTATTCAACACAGGAACCATGATTTTTTGTAACGGCTGACGAACGCGAATTTTCTCTTTTTTCCGCAAAGCTAAAACAAGGGAAGAAGTGCGTTGCGCAATATCCATCTGGGATTCCAATGCTTCATCAATCCAAACTTCCTTTACAATAGGGAAGTCTACCAGATGAACAGATGTTGCAGTAAATCTTTTGGAGACTATATTTAAATCACAGAAAAGTTGATCCATGAAAAATGGCGCGATTGGCGAACCAAGGATCGAAATTGTTTCCAAGCAGGTATATAAAGTCTGGTAAGCAGAAAGTTTATCCTTAGAATCATCGCTTTTCCAAAAACGACGACGACACAAACGAACATACCAGTTGGATAGTTGATCGCTCACAAAATCTTGAATCAACCGTCCAACCTTCGTTGGCTCATATTCTTCAAAAGAAGCATCCACTTCTTTAATGAGAGAATGTAACTTAGACAAAATCCAACGATCAATCTCCGGTCGGTCTTCTAAAGCAATTTCTTGCGCGGAATAATCAAAACCATCAATATTGGCGTATAAAGAAAAGAAGGAATAGGTATTGTATAACGTACCGAAAAACTTCCGCTGTACTTCCAGTATGCCTTCGTCGTCAAATTTTAAATTATCCCACGGCTGCGCATTTGTTGTCATATACCAGCGCGTAGCATCTGGGCCATATTTTTCTAACGTTACAAATGGATCAACGGTATTTCCTAAACGCTTCGACATTTTTTGTCCATTTTTGTCTAGTACAAGTCCGTTGGAAATAACATTTTTATACGCAACGGAGTCAAAAACCATCGTTGCAATGGCGTGTAAAGTATAAAACCAACCTCGTGTTTGATCCACTCCTTCTGCAATAAAATCCCCAGGATATCCTTCGTGGTTATCGATTAAATTTTTATTTTCAAAGGGATAATGCCATTGGGCATAAGGCATCGAGCCAGAGTCAAACCAAACATCAATCAAATCCGATTCGCGCTTCATTGGCTTTCCTGATGGTGAAACAAGAATTATCGGATCCATGTAATTTTTATGTAAATCCACCAAGTCGTAATTTGCTTTAGACATATCGCCAACTTGGAACGCTTCCAATGGATTCTCAGTCATTAAACCAGCATGCACTGCTTTTTGACAGGCGATTTTCAATTCTTCAATGGATGAAATACAGATTTTTTCATCACCATCTTCGGTTGACCAAATTGGAATAGGAATTCCCCAGTAGCGCGAGCGTGAAAGGTTCCAGTCGTTGGCATTCTCCAGCCATTTTCCAAATCTTCCCGTACCGGTTGATTCCGGTTTCCAGTTGATTGTATTGTTCAAATCCATCATGCGTTCCTTCACATCTGTAACTTTTATGAACCAAGAATCCAATGGATAATACAAAACGGGTTTGTCTGTTCGCCAGCAATGCGGATAACTGTGGACGTATTTCTCTACTTTAAATGCTTTATTATCTGTTTTGAGTTGAATCGCAATCTGCACATCTGCGGAACGCTCCGGCGCTTGTCCTTCCTCATAATATTCGTTTTTGACATACATTCCAGCTAATTCTGCCATTTCCGGACGGAATTTACCTTGTAAATCCACAAGTGGAACTAAAGTTCCTTTTTCATCTGCTACCAACATGCCTGGAACGCCAGCCTCCGCAGCTACTTTTGCATCATCCGCCCCAAAAGTTGGTGCAATGTGCACGATCCCCGTTCCGTCTTCCGTGGTTACAAAATCTCCGCCGATTACTCGGAAAGCTTTTTCAGGATTTTCAGCTGGCACCGCATAAGGAAGTAGTTGTTCGTAAGAGATTCCGATCAAGTCTTTTCCTAAGCATTCACCTGCTATACAATAAGGAACAATTTTATCGCCTACTGTATAATTTGCTATTTCTTCTACGCTTTCAACTTGCTGAAATCCTTTGCTAAATTGGTAATTAACCAAGTTTTTAGCAAGAATCACCTGAATTGGTTCAAAGGTATATTGGTTGAACGTTTGTACTAAAACGTATTCGATTTTTGGACCGACGCACAATGCGGTATTCGATGGGAGCGTCCACGGCGTTGTTGTCCATGCTAGAAAATGAACGTTTGCCTGTGCCTGAGTAAAGTCGAAGGCCGGCAAATTTTCCCCATCTTTCACTTTGAATTGCGCAACAACGGTTGTATCCGTAACATCTTTATAGCAGCCGGGTTGGTTTAATTCATGTGAAGACAATCCTGTTCCCGCTTTTGGAGAATATGGTTGAATTGTATATCCTTTATACATTAGATTCTTCGCGTACAATTGTCCTAAAAGCCACCAAACAGATTCCATGTATTTTGATTCGTACGTAATATATGGATCATTCATATCTACCCAATATCCCATTTTCACCGTAAGATCATTCCAGATATCCGTATAACGCATTACTGCTTCTTTACACGCTTTGTTGTAATCTTCTACTGAAATTTTTGAGCCTATATCTTCTTTTGTAATGCCAAGTTCTTTTTCTACGCCAAGTTCTACTGGAAGTCCGTGCGTATCCCAGCCAGCTTTTCGTTTTACTTGAAAACCTTTCAGTGTTTTATATCGGCAAAAAATATCCTTGATTGCACGTCCCATAACGTGGTGAATTCCGGGCAATCCATTTGCAGAAGGCGGACCTTCAAAGAAAATGAATGGCGTTTTACCTTCTCGAATGGCAATCGATTGTTCGAAAACAGTTTCCATTTGCCATTTTTCAAGCACGGATGCTGCGATGTTCGGTAAATTCAACCCTTTGTGCTCTGGATATTTATTTGTCATGTTATCTTGAAAAATATGAATGTGCGAAGATAGTAAATATGGATGAAAGACATCTTTAATCGGCTATCTGATTTTAGTTGGCTCTTTTGCGGTATTAAACGAAGTATCAAATGTTAAAAAATACTATTTAATGGGACAAAAAATACGAAACTTGAATTCCGACGTTATATTTGATTAAAGAAAGCTTTAACCATTTAACATTATATTATGAAAAAATTAAATTTAGGTCTTGCCATTTTAGGAGTTGTTATTTTCTCGAATAGCAATGCACAGGAAAAGACGCCAAGAGTGAGAATTTCAGAATTTCATTTGCAAACAGGTTTCCAGTATTATCCGGCTGAAACGACCTCCTTAGAGGATTTTCAGAAATTGGCGCCTAATTCAATTTTACTTAAAGAGGATTTACCGTCCTACAATTCAATTGGTTATTACAATGGCAGGGGAAACTTTTCTTCTGTGCAATTGGGTCTAACGTTCAAAAATCATCCAAATGCCCTTCTACGTGTCGGAATAAGTACTATGGGAGTGTCAGGCCTTCAAAACAGTTACTCAAAACAAGACTATTTTCCATACGATACACTAACCTCTTCGGCAACGGGTGAACAAACATTTATCGATTCCGTTTCAAGTCAAAGCTATTTCATGAACCATTCTTCTCGGCAGATTAGATTGGATGCAGCATTGATTTTCCGAACAGATGCTTCTGCAAGGTGGTCGCTTTTTGCTGGAATTGGCGCCTCATTAGGAGTGAATTACAACGCGACAACTTACATTTCTTACTATAGAAATAGCTATATTAACAGTCAAAATGATAATAGTTACAATTATGGATATAGTAATAACGGTTCAGAAAAAACGGAATCATTTACCACCAAAAACTACTTGACAACAACCGCTTATATTCCAATGGGTGTTGATTTTAGAATTGGAAAAAACAAAGTATTTTGGAAACGCTTGCACCTGTATTACGAAATTAAGCCATCCATTTCCATGACGCAAATACCAGCATTGAGAACAATTACAACTGTAAACATGACGCAAGCTCTCGGATTAAAAGTATCGTTTTAATCGGGAACACTAAATTTATAGAAACAGCATATTAACGGAGAATTCTATGGATTCTCCGTTTAACCTTTCCGAACATTTGCTAACTTTGTCTTTCTAAACAACGAAGTGTTATGGCAGATTTTCATTACCAGGAACCATATCCTGTGCACCAGGATAAAACAGCATACCGAAAAATTTCTTCAGAATTCGTTCACGTTGAAAAATGTGGTGACCGCGAGGTTTTACGCATCGATCCCAAAGCTATAGAGATTCTTGCACAGGCAGCAATGAGCGATGTTTCCTTCTATTTGCGCCCAACGCATTTAACCATGTTAAATACTATTTTGCAAGATCCTGAAGCAACAGACAACGATCGTTTTGTAGCATATAATTTATTGCAAAATGCAGTCGTAGCTGCAGAAGGACAACTTCCTTCCTGTCAAGATACCGGAACAGCAATTGTAATGGCAAAAAAGGGCGAAGACGTTTATACCGGTGTTGACGATGCCGAATATTTATCCAAAGGAATTTTCAATACCTACCAAGAGCGTAATTTGCGTTATTCTCAAGTTGTAGCGTTGAATATGTTCGAGGAAAAAAATTCCGGGTCTAATCTGCCTGCTCAAATTGATATTTATGCAAAAAAAGGAAATCAGTATGAATTTCTTTTCTTGGCGAAAGGTGGCGGTTCTGCCAATAAAACCTTTTTATACCAGCAAACTAAATCGTTATTGAATGAAGCTTCTTTGGAGAAATTTGTGCGTGAAAAGATAAAAGATCTTGGCACTTCTGCTTGTCCTCCGTACCATTTAGCTTTAGTAATTGGTGGCACTTCTGCAGAAGCAAATTTGGCAACTGTGAAAAAAGCATCTGCCGGTTATTTCGATGAACTACCAACAGAAGGGAACTTAGGTGGACAAGCGTTCCGAGATTTGGAATGGGAAAAACGCGTGCAATTAATTTGTCAAGAAAGTCAAATCGGAGCGCAATTTGGCGGGAAATATTTCACACACGATGTGCGCGTCATTCGTTTACCACGTCACGCTGCATCTTGTCCAGTTGGATTAGGTGTTTCTTGTTCTGCAGACAGAAATATCAAGGCCAAAATAACAAAAGAAGGTTTATTTCTAGAACAATTAGAACATAATCCACGGCGTTTTTTACCAGATGTTGCGCCACATATGGAAGCTCCTGTTGAAATAGATTTGGATCATCCGATGGCGGAAGTATTAGCAGAACTGAGCAAATATCCAATTAAAACGCGCTTGAAATTGAATGGAACGTTAATTGTTGCCAGGGATATGGCGCATGCGAAAATCAAGGAATTATTGGACGCTGGAAATCCAATGCCCGAATATTTTAAAAACCATCCTGTATATTATGCCGGACCTGCAAAAACGCCAGAAGGAATGCCTTCCGGTAGTTTTGGACCAACAACCGCAGGAAGAATGGATTCCTATGTTGACCTATTCCAAAGTATGGGAGGAAGTATGATCATGTTGGCAAAAGGAAACCGATCGAAAGATGTCAAAAATGCGTGCGCAAAATATGGCGGATTCTACTTGGGATCCGTTGGCGGGCCAGCAGCTATTTTAGCAAAAGAGAACATAACCTCGGTTGAAGTGGTAGATTTTGAGGAAATGGGAATGGAGGCAGTTCGAAAAATTACGATTAAAAATTTCCCGGCGTTTATAATAACAGATGACAAAGGGAATGATTTTTTTGAGAATATTTAATAATTAAAATTGCTATGAGATGAACACTGATGATAAATTGTCAGGGTTTTTTTGTTTTTGGAAGTTGGATGTAGAAGTTTTCGATATTGGATAATATGTACTATTTGCAGGACTTGTAAATGAATTCATTTACTTGCTTATTCATTTATTTCTCAATTTATTCTTGAATTATCTAAACTATTTAGTTAACTTAAGTATAAAAACCAATTTTATGCGATTAATTAAACCGGACAACTACCTACCACAAGAGATTTATATTTCCAAAATTGCCGCTGCTTTATCCCATCCTTTTCGGCGAAGAATAATTGAATTTATTATGACTGGTGAAGTATGCACAAGAACAGAAATTTTATCTCGCTCCAAGCTTAGTAAAGTAGCAGTATACGA
>JBIKZR010000320.1:0-3084 GCA_044354635.1 Crocinitomicaceae bacterium
ACCAGCAAATGTGCCATCTCCACCAATTACTATTAAACCATCTATATTATTTTCTTTCAAAAAATGAATTGCCTTTTGACGACCTTCTACTTGTAAAAATTCTTTTGCTCTTGCGCTGCCAAGGATTGTGCCGCCATATTGAATGATATTATCGACATCCGAATAATTCAATTGCTTTCCGCGTCCTTCCATCATTCCTTGGTATCCATCATAAATACCAAATGGAACTATATTATAGTGTAAACAGGTCTTCACAATTGCGCGAATTGCCGCATTCATACCTGGAGCATCTCCACCAGAAGTAATTAAAGCAATTTTTTTCATTCGTTTAAGTTACAAATTTCAAAAACTTTAAGCAATCTTTATGGAAAATTAGTTTAATAAACATCTATATAAAAAATCATAATCTTAGCATGTTTTCATCCAAGAGAAAATTCTATCGGGAAAAATCAGATGAGGAACTTATCCTATTGTATAAAAAAGATAGTATTTCTTTCTGTTTTGGTATTTTGTATGAACGGTATGCACATTTGGTAATGGGGACTTGCATGAAATATTTGAAGGATCCATCGCAAGCGGAAGATCTGACTATGCGCATATTTGAGGATTTACAGCAGAAGCTAATCGAACACGAAGTGACTTTTTTTAAATCTTGGCTTTATATTCTCACAAAAAATGCATGTTTAATGTCGCTTCGGAAGAAAAACAAAGATATTCCATTTTCAGAAATACATTTAATTCAAAATGAAGAAATAGCGGAAGAAAAAATAGTAATAGAAAAGAAAATCACCATTTTGGAAGAATTAATCCCCTTACTAAAGGAAGACCAAAGAAAATGTATTGAATTGTTTTATTTGATGGAAAAGTCATACCAACAAATTAGCGATGAATTAAAAATGCCGCTTTTAAAAGTGAAAAGCGCAATTCAAAATGGCAAACGAAATTTAAAAATACAATTGGAGGAACGAAATGAATTCAAATAAACACACATATTCTACTCTTTCGCGTGAAAAAATTCGCCTATACCAGTCTACAAAGGAGGAGAAGGTGAAACACGAAATTGAAAAAGACACTTTAGAAAATGATTTTGATGTCGACGCCTTAGAAGGGTGGGATGCACTGTCATCGGTAGGATATTCCATGAAAAAACTAGATAAAAAATTCTTACTAAAAAACTCTTTTGCAATCTGGGGAATTGCATTGGTCATTGGATTTTTTATAACTGGAATCTATTTTGTTTATCAAGCAACCGGAAGTGCAACTGAAAAACAGAATTCTCAAATTTCTAAAAACAGTCAAATTAAAGTAGAGAAAACAGATTTAGTTATTCCAACGAATATTGAAGTTTTAGTAGAATTACCAAAAAAAGAACAAATCGTTGCAAAAACTATTATTCAAGATTTTAATCAACAAAAAAGTACCCAAAGTAAATATAGTGAACAATCGAATTCTATTGAAATAGATCCATTGCCAATTTCCAAAATAGAAATTAAGGACAATGTGCCTGTCGCAATCGCTAAAGAAAGATTTCAGGGCAAGGAAATATACTTACACGATATGAAACTTTTAGATTATCGAGCCTATCGTTCGAAACCAAAAATCGCTTCCAAGCAAATGATTTTAACTGGAACACCTGCGAATATTGGTGAAACTTCTGATATTACAGAAACGTCGGAATGGAAAAATATTGACATACCTTATATAGATTATCTAAATAAAACCATGGAGCTATTTTCAAAAGGAAATAACAAAAAGGCTCTCACTCGGTTTCAACTTATTTTAGCAACGTATCCGGATGATGTAAATGCAAACTTTTATGCTGGTTTGTGCTATTATAATTTAAAGGAATATTTAAGTGCAATTCTTTCGCTTGAAAAATGCCTTGATTCGAAATATATAAACTTCAAAGAAGAGTCGGAATGGTATATTGTAAAGAGTTACCTCGCAAATAACGAAAAATCAAAAGCTATCGAATTATTACAAAATATTATAAACAATAATGGATACTATAGTATTCAAGCCAAAAAATTACTTTCAAGTTTGTAGGTTAATCTTGTTTTTTGGATGATTTTCTTCTGAAAAATTTATTCGCAATTGCAATAATTGACACGGAGATTACTCCGCTAAAAAAGAGGAAAGAATGTAATCCTCACTTTTAAAAAAGAATTTGCAGTAGAATCAACGTTATTAACCCAGCTAAAAAAGTAATCACATAAAACTTCATTTTAGATTTACGTTTAGTCTTAATTAAAAAAATGCGTTCCTTCTTTCACCATTCTTCTCAAAAGTGGATTTGGGCGGTAGCGATCTTCCCCATATTCGTGAAATAATTCTTCCAATTGAAGCAACACACTGTTTAAGCCAATTTCATCTGCCCATTTGAGCAATCCTTTCGGATAATTAACGCCGTTTGTCATTGCTAAATCAACATCTTCCTTTGAGGCAATTTGCAAGAAAACAGCGTCAATGGCTTCATTTATTAGCATTGCTAAAATTCGATTAAAGATTTTTTGACCTAATTCCGGGTTTTCAATTGGTTTCGGCAGAACCGTATTTTCGGAATACGAGTAAAAACCTCTTCCAGATTTTCGACCATAGAAACCTGCTTCCATGTGGCGTTTTTGGGTAAAGGATGGTTTAAATCTTGGGTCAAAATAAAATGCTGCGAAAACGGATTCTGTTACGGTGTAATTTACGTCGTTACCAATATAATCCATTAAAGTGAAAGGGCCCATGCGAAACCCTCCAATTTGTGTCATCGCCCAATCAATTGTTGCGAAGTCAGCTATCCCTTCCTCGTATATTTTTAGTGCTTCACCGTAAAATGGTCGCGCCACGCGATTTACAATAAATCCAGGCGTATCTTTACAAAGCACGCCAACTTTTTTCCAAGATTTGATCAATTCTTTTGTGAAATCAAGCGTCGCTTCAGCTGTTTGAACTGCAGGAATGATCTCAACCAATGGCATTAATGGCGCTGGATTAAAGAAATGAATTCCAATCACGCGGGAAGGATTTTGCAATACCGAACCTATTGAAGCGATAGAAAGAGAAGAAGTATTGCTGGCTAAAACACATTCGTTG
>JBIKZR010000044.1:0-9338 GCA_044354635.1 Crocinitomicaceae bacterium
AAAAAGCAGGACGAGTTAGAGCGAAAAGGATTACCGATTCCAATCAAAAAGAAATTCAACCGAACGAATCGATTTATTATTCGCTTGAAGCAAAAACTTGGAATAATTGGAATTTGTTTTTGGGCACCATTCTTTTTATCCGTTCCAATTGGCAGTATTATTGCTGCGAAGTTTTATGGGAAATTACGAAAAACATATCCTTTAATTGTTCTTGGAATGTTTGTGAACGCAATGATTACATCACTTCTTGCTTATCTTTTGTTTTAAATGCAAACAAAACATCTTTTCTTCGATTTGGATCGTACTTTATGGGATTTTGAAAAAAATTCTGAAATTGCTCTGAATAAACTTTTTTATTCACTTGATTTGGATGCATTAATTTCCGATTTTGAAACATTTCATTCCATATACAAAGAAAAAAATGCAGCACTTTGGAAACTATACGGCGCGGGGAAACTGGAAAAAGATGTCCTTCGCGATGAACGATTTCGTGTAACACTAGAATGTTTTGAGGTAGATAATTCCAAATTAGTAAAAAACCTTAGTGATGGATATGTGGAACTTTCTCCTATGCAAACAGCACTTTTCCCTAACGCGATTGAAACATTGGATGCTCTAGAAAAGGATGGTTATGCAATGCATATTATTACGAATGGGTTCAAGGAAGTACAGCACATTAAATTGAAAAATTCCCAACTTGAAAAGTATTTTGATGTTATCGTTTGTTCAGAAGATGTTGGGAAAAACAAACCTTCACCGGATATATTCCACTATTCCATGCAGCAAGCAAATGCAAAAGCAATCGATTCAGTGATGATCGGAGACGATTATGAAGTAGATGTTTTAGGCGCTTTGAATGTTGGAATGCAAGGAATACATTTCGATCCGGATAAAAATCACACACAGCAAGAAGGACATCATTTAATTCATGAATTGAATGAAATTCCAGCTATTTTACCTTGGATTCTTCGGTCTAATTTATAACTCTCCTTAATTTGAGTTTTTGTAATCGTTGATTGGACTTAAACTGAATGGTAATGCGCAGTTTATTTTTAGAAAAAACCCCGTATGAATAGTGTATGAATTCCGGCATTTCATTCGCGATGTTCTCAAAGTACAAACTCCTTTTATTTCCCACAAATTGGCGAATTACGGAAGAATCCCCATGTGAAGTAGGTTGATTTGTTTTTAAAGTGTATATCAAATTTTTGTTCACCTGAGAGATTGTTAAATCTTCCACTTTTACGGAATCTCCAACTTTAGTTGAACGATAACCCGAGCCAATCAATTGATCTCCTTTCAAAACCCATGTTTCGTAGCCACTTCCTTCACTGTATTCCCATGTTCCAACCAAATGAAGGGCTTTACCTTTTATTTGTCCGAAGGAAGTGAAAATCGAAGTTAAAACTAAGAAGATAGTAAGCGTAACTTTTGCCATGTAAAAAATATATGTTCAATTTTTATCCTCTCAATTCTTGTCTTGTCTTTTCATACAAGATCATTCCGGCAGAAACACTCACATTTAGTGAAGCAATTTCGCCAATCATTGGAATACGAGCTTTAATATCGGAAAGATTTAGTAAATCAGATGTAATTCCATCTTCTTCGGAGCCCAATATTATTGCTACAGGTCCGCGCATATTCACTTCGTGCAAAGGAATATTTGCTTTTTCGCTACATGCAATAATTCGCATACCACATTGTTGCAGGTAAAAAAGAGATTCTTTTAAACTGTCCGTTTTACAAACCGGGATTCGATTTAATGCACCTGCGGAGGTTTTAATCGCATCAGCAGTAACCAAAGCAGAACCTTTCGATGGAATTAAAATGGCATCGACACCCTGGCATTCAGCAGTTCTAGCAATTGCACCAAAATTTCTTACATCCGTGATTCTATCTAGAACTAACACTAAAGGTTTTTCGCCTCTTTCCAACATTTCTTCCACCAATGGCTCAATTGATTTGTATTCAATAGGAGAGACTAATGCAATTACACCTTGGTGATTTCCATCCGTTAAACTGTCTAATTTCTCAACTGGAACAAATTGCAATTGAAAATTCTTACCCGCTAAAATTTCTTTCAATTCGGAAAAAAGATCTTTGTTCATCCCTTTCTGAATCATAATTTTATTGATCTCGCGCTCTGCTTTTATCGCTTCAATAACTGCCCGAACACCGAAAATCATGTCTTCCACATTTTTCTTGCGTTCGTATCTTCTTTCTTCCATCATACTTTAATTTTTTAATAGGAAAATGAAAATTCAATTTCCACATCCTCACTAAATGTTTTTGCAACTGGGCAATTTTTTCCTGCTCTAATTGCTTTTTCTGCTTCTGCATCCGACCAGTTGTTGCCGGAAAGATCCATTTCAATTACAACTTTACTTATCCTTCTGGGATTGCTACCCATTATTTTTTGCACTTGGGCTTTCGCATGATTAAAGTGCAATCCGTGCGTATCGCAAAAGATTCCAATAATCGTAATCATACACGAAGCATACGCCGTAGCTGCAAGATCTGTTGGAGAAAAAGCTTCTCCTTTTCCATTATTATCCGTAGGAGCATCTGTTACGATTTCCATTCCCGACTGCAAATGCGTACATTTTGTTCGCAAATTACCCAAATATTCTACTGTTGAGGTAACCATATAAATCAATGATTAAATTGTAACTTTGTGCTCTTGAACAATTCAATATTCCTCGAGCAGACAAAAGTAGGATTTTTATTCAAGCCAAGGATGCCAAACGAACAATTGTTCCAATGGATTTGTTAGAGATATTGATTAGTGCATTTTAACATTTTTGTGTAATGAGTGAAATAATTGAAAAAGATAATTCGGAAATACGAATAAAAAAACCGAAATGGTTACGGGTAAAGTTACCTACTGGCGAAAATTACCGAAAAGTACGCTCTTTAGTGGATGAGCACAAACTTCACACGATTTGTGAAAGCGGCAGTTGTCCGAACATGGGTGAATGTTGGGGTGAAGGAACGGCAACATTTATGATTCTTGGAAACATTTGCACACGATCTTGTGGTTTTTGCGCCGTAAAAACTGGCCGACCGGAGGAAGTGGACAATTTTGAGCCAGGAAAAGTTGCGCATAGTGTAAAAACGATGGGAATCAAACACGCTGTTGTTACATCCGTAGATCGGGATGATTTGAAAGATGGCGGGTCGGAAATATGGGTTCAAACTGTAAAGGCAATTCGACACCAATCGCCAGGAACTACTATGGAAACGCTCATTCCGGACTTTGCGGGAAATTGGGAGAATTTGCAGCGAATTATAGATGTTGCTCCGGAAATTGTTTCACATAATCTAGAAACAGTGCGCCGATTGACTAAACAAGTTCGAATTCAAGCGAAATACGACCGAAGTTTAGAAGTTCTTTTCCGTTTGAAAAAAGGAGGAATGCGCACTAAATCAGGCATAATGTTAGGCCTTGGGGAAACAGATGAGGAAATTCTTGAAACAATGGAAGATCTTAGAAGTGTACAAGTAGACATTCTAACGTTGGGACAATATTTACAACCAACTTCAAAACATTTACCAATCGTAGAATTTGTTACACCAGAAAGATTTGATAGATATAGAGAAATTGGCATGGAGATGGGATTTAGGTATGTAGAAAGTGGGCCGCTTGTGAGATCCTCTTACCATGCTGAAAAACACCTTTTCTAACTTTTTGACGTGTATATTTTCACTTTGGAATTATTGAATAATTTTGTGTTAAATTGAAAAATAAATTAAATTTGTAAGATTAAAATTGCGATTACGATAGCAATAATGAATTTAGAATGATTTTTATTATTATTTTGGCGGTCGCTTAAACAAACTTGAGAAAAAACTACATTATGAAACGTAACAAACTATTTATCGGTTCAGCAGGTCTAGTTGCAATTGCAGCGATTTTTGCAGTTTCACCCTTGAACTTCAATGGTTCTGAGGGATCTTATTCCAAGAAGGATTTACCTTCAATGGAATTAAAATCAGCAGATGATGCAAAAAAATGGCTTGAGGCAAGATATATTGACCAAGAGACGGGTGAGCCAATTACGAGTGAGAAATTACAATTAATACGTTCTCAAATACGTAAAAGTGCTCAAAGTAAAACAATTACGTTTCAAGAACAAGGACCTGATAATATTGGTGGTAGAACAAGAGCAATTCAAGTGGATCGCTCAAATGTAAACCGTATTTGGGCCGGAGGAGTTTCTGGTGGTTTATTTGTTTCTTCAAATCGTGGAAACCAATGGGGACGAGTAAATTCATATATTAATTCAGGAGCGTCACCGTTCATTTCGAGCATGACACAAACAAAAGACGGCACATTATATATCGCTACTGGTTCTTCTGCTGAATCTTGGAATGGAAATGGTGTTTGGTATTCTACTGATAATGGTGATACATGGAGTAAAATTCCTGGCACAACAAACTGCAACGAAATTGTCTCTTCCAATGTCGATGATTATGCTTGGATGGCAACTTCTACAGGTGTAAAAAAATGGAAAGTTGGCGATGCTGCAGTTACTGGAGTTACAATTGCTTCAGGATCTTGTAACTCATTACAGATTGCAAAAGATGGATTAGTAATAGTTGCTGCGATTGGTTCAAATAAAACATTCATTTCTAACGATGGTGGAACTTCTTGGACGGATAAGTCAGGAAGCGGAAGTGGATTAGTACCAACTGGATCTGCTAGAATTGAATATGCAATTTCACATACGCGTGTAGGTGGTAACTATTCTATCTATGCAGTTAGAACAGGTAGTAACTTACAGGGAATGAATGTTTCACACGACAATGGAAATACATGGTTTCAATTCGTTGGAGCATCAGGTACACCAAGTAATTTAGATATCTATAGAGATCAAGGAACGTATAACACAATCGTTACTGTTACGCCAAACAACAATGAGAAGATTTTAATTGGCGGAATTGACATTTGGAAATGGCAACAAACGGTAAACAATCCTCCTTTTGGTGGTTTTGAAAAAATATCCAATTGGTTCTCTAGTCCATTTTCTCCAATTTATGTGCATGCAGATAATCACGAAATGAAGTGGGATAATTTGAACAGATTATATGTTGGAAACGATGGTGGTATTGCCATAACAAATGATTATGGAAACACATGGTTTCCTGCAAATCGCGGGTACAATGTCACACAATTCTACGGAATAGCATTCGATAGAGATGGTTCTGTAATGGGTGGCTCACAAGATAATGGTACGCTTTATAACGACCACACCTTATCTACATTTGAAGAATTTAGAGAAGTAAATGGTGGTGATGGATTTGCGTGTGAAATTTCGTTCTTCAACCCGAAGGTTATGTTTTCTTCTATTTACTACAATAGTATTTCAAGATCAGGTGATCGCGGAGAAACGTGGGGCTCATTTGTTCCAACGTTCCCAACATCCTACTCCCCTGCAGGAACAGAAGGTTCGATTCACCCATTTGTTACTTCGTACACTTTAGCTGAATATTTCGACATTAATTCGGAAGATTCTGTAATTTACATACCAACTAAGAATTATAATGCTGGTGCTACATTGCGAATTCCTAGCCGTTCATCTGGTGATAGTATGAATTATGTAACTCCAACTTCACTGCATTTTGATGACACCTTGTATTATTCAAGTTCTGTAATAGATATTTCGGTAACAAATTCTTTGAATGGTCAAGTTGTAGAATTGGAAAACTATACTTGGAACTACCTTGGATCTTCATCCGCTCCAGTTTCTGTAGGTGATTCCTTATTGGTTGATTTCTCAACAGGAACAGATACTGTAGTTGTTGCAAGTATTGGAACATATACGCACTATTTTGGAGAAAACGCTGCGACAGGTGAACAGTTTAGTTTAGGAAGCGATACTGTAGCTTTCAATGTTGCATGGGATACTTTAGTAATTCAAGATCCTTTCCAATCGTGGATGCTTATGTATGTAAACATCAATGGTGGTGAATTATGGGGAACAAGAAATGCTTTACGACTTTCTGCACAAAACCCACAATGGCTTAAAATCGCACAAGGAATTGGAAGTTCATCCGTTGGAAGTAATGACAACATGAAAGTGGATATTGAATTCTCAAAAAATCTTGAGCACTGTTATGTAATTGGTGGTTCAAATGGCGTTTGGAGAATTGATGGCTTAGGCAGTATTTATACATCCGACCCAAGTTTTGCCTCCAAGGCAGGATATTCGGGATCAACTTTAGCAAATCCTCCAACTGGAACATCCGCTACGAAGATCATAGCGACTAATTTTGAAGGATTAGCGGTTAATCCTAGCAATCCAGACGATGTGGTTTTATTTGGTGGTTTTGGTGCTACGAATAGAAGAACGTTGAACGCAACTGCAGCAACACCATCTTTTACAGCACTTGCTAACATTACTTCTCCTAGTAACGTTGCATGCTACGATGGAATAATCGATAGAAACGATCCAGATGTGATCGTTGTTGGAACAGCTGAAGGTGTTTTCGTTACTGAAGACGGCGGAGCAACATGGGATAATGCTTCTGCAGGATTTGAAGGAACACCAGTGTTTCATGTTCGTCAATCTTGGAGAGAATGGAATGAAGGTAATGGTCGTCCAGGTGAAATCTACATTGGAACGTATGGTCGTGGAATTTGGAGTTCAGCTGCTTACTTAGGAATTGGAGAAAATGATGCAAATGGCAACGAAGTATTCAAAACTAAATTGAAAACGTATCCAAACCCAACATCGGATAACACAACATTAACATTCAACTTATCTGAATCATCTAACGTTACCGTTCAGGTGTACAATATTTCAGGTGTATTGGTGAAAACTATTACAAAGAAAAATGTTAATGCAGGAGCACAAACTTTAACAATCGATGGTTCTGAATTCAGAAATGGAACCTATATTGTGAAGTTCAATGCTGGAAATCAAAATGAAACAGTGAAATTTATCAAAATGTAAATTCACTTAAGTTAAATACAAAGGGTTGTCAGTTTGGCAACCCTTTTTTTATGGTTAAAGGATTCCATTTGAAAAATGAAGAGATTGCTAAATTGCAGTTAATTTTCAACCAATAATTAATGGATAAATCCTACCTTTGTTTATAAAATTTAAATAAAATGAGTACTTACGACGTCACAATTATTGGTTCTGGTCCTGGTGGATATGTTGCTGCAATTAGATGCGCACAATTAGGAATGAAAACTGCACTTATAGAAAAATATTCCACGTTAGGTGGCACATGTTTGAATGTAGGCTGTATTCCGTCAAAAGCACTATTGGATTCCTCCGAACATTTTCACAATGCTGTGCATAATTTTGAAGAGCATGGAATTGATGTGAAAAGCGTTCAGGCGAATATCACACAAATGGTGAAACGCAAGAATGAAGTTGTTGCGCAAACATCTGGTGGAGTTAAATTTCTAATGGATAAAAATAAAGTCGATGTATACCATGGAATTGGTTCATTCGTGGATAAAAATACGGTAAAAGTATCTGATAAAGACGGAAAAGAAACACTACTTACTTCTAAGAATATTATTATTTCTACCGGTTCAAAACCTAATTTCTTTCCAGGAATGGAGCCAGATAAAAAACGAATTATAACTTCTACCGAAGCCTTGAACATGACTGAAATTCCAAAGAAGATGCTTGTGATTGGCGGTGGAGTAATTGGTTTGGAGTTAGGTTCTGTATTTGGTCGTTTAGGCACCCAGATAGAAGTGATTGAATTTGCAAATACGATTATTCCAACCATGGATTTAACACTTGGTAAAGAATTGACAAAAGTGTTAAAAAAAGAAGGTTTCAAATTCCACTTAGAGCACCGTGTTCAAAAAGTTGTTAATACTGGCAAACAAGTTGTGTTAACTGCCTTGAACAAAAAAGGAGAAGCAGTTACATTTGAAGCAGAATATTGTCTTGTTGCTGTTGGCAGAAAAGCATATACCGCAGGATTAAACTTAGAAGCTATCGGTTTGAAAGCAAATGAACGCGGACAAATCGAGGTGAATGACCATTTACAGACTTCTATTCCAACGATTTATGCCTTGGGAGATGTTGTTCGTGGCGCGATGCTAGCGCATAAAGCAGAAGAGGAAGGCGTTTACGTTGCAGAATTTATTGCTGGACAAAAACCACATATTAATTATAATTTGATTCCTGGCGTTGTATATACTTGGCCTGAAGTTGCTGCAGTTGGCAAAACGGAAGAAGAATTGAAAGCTGCAGGCGTAGAATATAAGGTTGGCTCCTTCCCTATCAAAGCTTTGGGAAGAGCGCGCGCAAGTATGGATACGGCAGGATTAATTAAAATACTTGCTGACAAAAACACAGATGAAGTGCTTGGCGTTCACATGATAGCTGCCCGTGCGGCGGATTTGATTATGGAAGCTGTTGTAGCAATGGAGTTTCGTGCTTCAGCGGAAGATATTGCCAGAATAAGCCACCCGCACCCAACCTATTCTGAAGGAATGAAAGAAGCAGCAATGGACGCAACAGAATCCAGAGCGTTACACGTTTAACAGCAAAAAATACCTTCAAATCAATAACTGCAAAGAATTCATTTGTCAATTGTAGTTTCGATATAAAATAAAAAAAGGAGAATGTATAGACAAAACGCTATTCATTCTCCTTTTTTTTTAGGTATCTTATTTTCTAATCCTTCACCAAAACCATTTCATCAACGAGATGCTTTGCGCCTGAATATTTGTCCATTACCCACAAAACATAGCGAATATCTACAACTACATTTCTACAGCGATTGGGATCAAACATGAAGTCCGACATCGTACTTTCCCAAGTGCGGTCAAAATTAAGTCCCATGAGATTTCCATTTGCATCAATTACTGGAGACCCAGAATTTCCGCCAGTTGTATGGTTTGAACCTGTGAAACAAACCCATAATTCTCCATTTTGAGCATAATCACCGTATTCCTTGTTTTTGTGCATTTCGAGCATTCTTGGCAACAAATCAAAATCCGGATTTCCGGTGTTGTATTTTACAATCAATCCATCTAATGTTGTATGCTCCGTATAAGTCATTCCATCTGTTGGTGCTGAACCTTCTAATTTCCCATAAGTAATTCGCAACGTGCTATTTGCATCCGCCCAATGTTTGTTATTTGGGAACATTTCATATTTTCCTGCAACGTAGTTTTTTAATAAAACGGTCATTTTATCGTCGAAAGCTTGGTATTTAGGCAATACATTTTCTCTGAAGTCCTTGTTAAAAACAGTATACAGTTTAAAGGCTGGATCTTTCAAAATATATTTGGTTGATTTCTCATTTTTCTCCTTGAATTTATTTAAAAATGCGACATAACGCTCCTTATTGGTAAAGAT
>JBIKZR010000321.1:0-3053 GCA_044354635.1 Crocinitomicaceae bacterium
TTTCCACTTCACCGATTGAGAAGTGTGTTTTGATTCCGCATCGTTTGGACCAAACATCATCAGTGAAGGCCACCAAAAACGATTTAGAGCATCTTGCGCCATCGCTTTTTGTTCTGGCGTTCCTCCAGCCAATTGCATCATAATTTCAAAACCTTGGCGCTGGTGAAATGATTCTTCTTTGCACACACGAACCATTGCTCGAGCATAAGGACCATAAGAACATCTACATAAAGGAACTTGATTCATTATTGCAGCGCCGTCTACCAACCAGCCAATCGCGCCCATATCTGCCCAACTTACTGTTGGATAATTGAAAATGGAAGAATATTTTGCTTTTCCGGAGTGCAAATCATCGATCGTTTGTTCGCGATCTGCTCCCAATGTTTCCGTAGCACTGTATAAATACAAACCATGACCTGCTTCATCTTGAACTTTTGCAAGTAAAACGGCTTTTCTTCTCAAATTTGGCGCACGTGTTATCCAGTTACCTTCGGGCAACATTCCAACTATTTCAGAATGTGCGTGCTGAGAAATCTGACGGATTAATGTTTGACGGTAATCGTCCGGCATCCAGTCTTTTGGTTCGATCTTAATATCTTTATCAATCTTTTCTTGAAACTTACGTTCCAATTCTGTTGTATCGAAATCTTTCATAGTGTCTTTGAATGAAGTACAAATTTAACGAAATATGTTGACCAATTAAACAGTCGAAAGGAAATCTTGTTCGTTCCAAAAAAATAAAAGCCGCTCAATAAAGCGACTTTTATTGCAAGTATTAGATAACTATTTATTCTGGCATCGCCTGGTATTCTTGAATTCGGCAATCCGCCTTTCTATAAGTGAAGAACCTTCCCCTGTTAACAGTTCCTATTAATTCACCATCCGCCCAAGCAGCCTTGCGATATACAAATCCATCCGGATCAAACATATTGGCAACCTGCACCATTAAAGAAGCAGTGAAATCATCCGGTAATTGTCTTAAGGGAACTGAGAAATTGCGTTCTCGAATATACTCCCGCGCTAAAATTGTGGAATTAAAAGCTGTAAAATTCAAATCGCCATTTATATCCATCGGTAAATCAGAATCCAAACCAGTATATAAATAGGAACTAGCCAAAGCATAGCCTGGTTGTGCAATTATTCGAACGTAGAAATACTTTGCATCGTTGGAGACAGTAACTTCTCCAATCTTATGGTTTTCACTATCGATTAGGTCTTTATTAATTGCCTTTCCACAGATAAAAATAGTTTGGCGTGCTTCATCACTTGGAATTGTAATAGAATTTTCCTTCAAATTATTTTGATTGGTTGGTTGGATTATTTCTTTTTCACAAGAATACAAAATTCCCATTGCAGATATCCCTGCAAGGAAAAAAGTTGCTAGTATTCTAATCCAAAGTGTTTTTTGTGTTTTCATGACTTCTTAATTTTGAGTGTATAACAAAGTTATTTTAGTAGAATTGATTCCTAAAAAGTATTCTATTAATGTGTTTCTTTTTTAAGCCACTTTAATCCTCGTTTCTGTTAGCATTCAACTACAAGATGACATCGATTTTTATACTTTTTGGCACGGCACCAATATCACCCTGTTTTAGTTCCACGCAAATGCTTAAATTTGCTACCAAAATTCAATACATGACGCCTAGGTTTCACGCTTTAAAAATCTCCGATATTCGAAAGGAGACAGAGGATACGGTTTCCGTTGCATTCGATATTCCTGCATCCATAAAAGACAATTACTCGTTTTTAGCTGGGCAGTATTTAACATTGAAGGCAACGATAAATGGAGATGCTATTCGCCGTTCTTATTCGCTTTGTGCAGCGCCTTATGAACAAGAATGGCGAGTTGCAATAAAACAAGTTGAACATGGTGTATTTTCTTCCTACGCAAATAGCGTTCTTAAAAAAGGTGATACACTAGATGTAATGACACCGACTGGAAATTTTTGTCTGCATCCGGAAAAAAAGGCGCAGAAAAACTATGTTTTGTTTGCCGCAGGAAGCGGAATCACCCCAATTCTATCGATTTTAAAGACTGTTCTTAAAGAAGAAGAGGGGAGTTCTGTAACCCTTTTCTATGGAAATAAGAATTTTAACAGCATATTATTTCGGGAAGAGTTGGAGGCGCTCAAAAATCGCTTCATGAATCGTTTGCGCGTGATTCATATTCTTTCCAGAGAAAGTCTCGGTAACGCCATTCAAAAAGGAAGAATCGGAAAGGAAAAATGTTCAGAACTTTACAAAGCATTTCTGGCAAATGAGGCAATTGATGCGGTTTACGTGTGTGGTCCGGAAGAAATGATACTCGGCGTAAAAGACAGTATGCTAGAAAATGGCGTTGCCAAAGAAAATATACATTTTGAATTATTCACAACGCCTGGAAGCAGCAAAACGGCAGTGAAATCGAAGTCTTCCGAGGAAAATATCGCATCCAATGTTTCCATTATTCTGGATGGAGATGTAATCGATCTTGCGTTGAATTCTAGTGGAGAAACAATTTTAGATGCAGCATTAAAAGCTGGCGCAGATTTACCTTTCGCGTGTAAAGGTGGCGTTTGTTGTACTTGCAAAGCCCGAATTATTGAAGGAACAGCAAGTATGGATGTAAATTATGCTTTAGAGAAAGATGAAGTTGAAGCGGGATATATTTTGACCTGCCAAGCGCATCCTACGAGCGAAAAATTAATAGTATCTTTTGACGACTAATATAAAAAACAATGGCATTATTTGGAATATTTAAAAAGAAAGAAGCAAATGAGGAAAATTCGAAAAAAGGATTTCACCAATTAACGGTAGAATCCATCGAAAAACTAACTGCAGATACCGTAAAAATTGTATTTGCAGTGCCGGATAGTTTGAAAAAAGAGTTTTATTTTACTCCAGGACAATACCTTAATTTGGCGATTGAATTAAATGGTCAAGATGAAAGAAGGTCCTACTCGATTTGCAGCGGTCCGGATGAAAAACTTGCGATTGCTGTAAAAGCAGTTAAAAACGGAAAAATTTCCGCTTGGTTGACAAGCAAATTAGTTCCTGGACAAGCGATTTTTGTA
>JBIKZR010000322.1:0-3048 GCA_044354635.1 Crocinitomicaceae bacterium
ATCCAAGAAGGATTTTACATACAATGAGATGCCTTTGTTCTGCAATGGTTGAATCGTTTTTGGATGAATCACCGAAGCGCCATAATACGAAAGTTCTATCGCTTCTTTGAAGGAAATACGATCTAATTTCACCGTATTATCAAACCATTTTGGATCGGCATTTAACATTCCAGGAACATCTTTCCAAATGGTAACACTTTCTGCGTTGGTGCAGTAGGCAAAAATTCCAGCGGAATAATCGGATCCTTCTCGACCCAATGTTGTAGTTAGTCCCTCCGGTGAATGACCGATAAATCCCTGCGTAACTTGGATCGCAACTTTTTCAAAGTTTGGTAAAAATAAATTTCTTATTAGCTCCTCTGATTTTTCCCAATCTACATTCCCTTCCTGGAATTGGTTATTGGTGCGGATTAAGTTCCGCGCATCTGCAAATGAAGCGGAATGCCCACTTTCCAATAAATAGGCGCTTAAAATTTTGGAAGAAATAACTTCTCCTAGAGAGACTATTTGATCGTATTCTAAACTGTAATTATCTAACAATTCGCGATTGAATTGCTTCCGCAATTCGTCAAAAACCCCATCAATTTCGGCGATTATTTCTTGTCTATGTTCCGTAAATAATCCTTCGATAATTTCATGGTGAAATACCTGCGATTCCTTCACTAAACGTAAGAAAAGTGCTTCATTTCTAGAAAAAAGTGCACGAACTACGTCTTCTAATTTATTGGTAGTTTTCCCCATTGCGGAAACAATTACCGTAAGTTTTTGTCCCTCAAACAAGGATAGAATAGTGGAAACATTTTTTACAGCTCCGGCATCTTTCACAGAGGCGCCACCAAATTTAAAAACCTTCATTACATGTAATTTTGGATAAAAGTAGGAATTTTGAGACAGGAAAAAGGCAGAAAAAGTAAAGTTTACACGATTTTCAGCAGCAGAATAAGCAAATTTAACTCAATCGATCTGTTAATATGCGCATTTCGATTACTGGGGAGATCTTTTCGTAAAGAATATTATAAACTGCTTCCACAATTGGCATTTCAACTTGAAATTTTTTGTTGATTTCCATAACACATTTGGTAGCATAATACCCTTCGGCAATCATGTCCATTTCCAATTGTGCGGTTTTCACAGAATAGCCTTTCCCAATCATAAAACCAAAGGTTCTGTTTCGCGAAAATTTTGAATAGGCTGTAACGAGTAAATCACCAAGGTAAGCACTTGATTTTACGTCTCGGTGAATTGGACTTACCTCGTCGATAAAATTTTCAATTTCTTGAATTGCATTGGAAATTAAAACTGCCTGAAAATTATCTCCATAGCCTAAACCAGAACAAATACCAGAAGCCAAAGCATACACGTTTTTCAATACTGCAGAAAGTTCTGTTCCAAAAAGATCATCTGAAACAGTTGTTTTAATGTAACGGCAAGCTAAATACTCCGCCATTTCTTCCGCCATTTCTTCGTTTTGTCCCGCAATTGTAAGATACGACAAGCGTTCCAACGCCACTTCCTCTGCATGACAAGGCCCACAAATGATTCCGATGTTATCGTATGGTGTACCGAAGGTTTTATGAATGAATCGTGCCGGAATTGCATTGTACTCGGGTATAATTCCTTTTACAGCAGAAAAAATCACTTTCCCTTCCATTATTTCAACTGGAAAACCTTCAAATATTTTTGTTAAAAAAGCAGAAGGTGTTGCGATTATCACAATATCAGCGGGCTGGATGATTTCAATTAAATCAGTGCTAACGTTAATCTTATCTAGATCAAATTCAACGGATTGCAAATAGTTCGGATTGTGTCGGTAACGTAAAATATGCTCTACCGCCATATCATTTCGCATCCACCAATTAACAGAGGTAAGGTTGTTGCATAAAATTTTAACCAAAGCTGTTGCCCAACTTCCACCACCGATTACAGCTATTTTTTTCGACTCATCCATTTTCCTATGCACCGTAAAAGTACCAAATTATTTCAATACGGCGACAATACGCCTACAAACGCACAAGGCGAACTAAATTGGAACCAATTCCATTTTGGATTGGCAATAGAAAAAAGAACTCCTATTTCTCGCGACCAAACTCCTTCAGAATTTGCTTTATTTTACTGATAATTATCAGGAAATTCTCTATTTAAACTCATTTAATTCTTGCCAAAAAGGGTGGATCTTTGCCTTATAATTCCAAATTTTTAAACAATGAGCACAAATACAAGTACTTCGAAACACCCGATTGGTAAATTGGATAGCCTTATTAACACTTCAGAATTTAACCGCTTCGGATTAATTTTTGTGATTTTAACCATCGTTGGCTGCCTTGGAGGTGTTGCTGTTGGTTTAGGGGCTGTTAAAAGCACATTTTTATTAAGTATGATAGTTGTTCCAACCATGGCAACTTTAAGTCTTTTGTTGGCGGTTTCGCCAATGAAATGGATTCTTTCTATCGCTGCAATTAGTGTGTTAATTGATGTTCTAATTATAATTTTCTTACTCGTTTCATAGGATAATCCTATCAAATTTATACTTCTGGGATTTGATTTTCGGTTGCTTCTGGTAAGCTGATGGTAAAAATTGTTCCTTCACCTTCGCGGGTTTCGAAAGTAATCGTTCCGTTATGGTTTTCAATTATTTGTTTTACCATTGCTAATCCCAATCCGGTTCCCCCAGTTTTAGTGGTGAAATAGGGAACAAAAATTTTATCTATTTGATTTTTCGGGATTCCTGTTCCTGAATCTTTTATTGAAATCCGAACATTTTCTTGTACCCGTTCCAAATAGATTGTGATTTTCCCAGCACTTTCTTCAGGTATGGATTGAATGGCATTTTTCAGTAAGTTATTGAACGTTCGAATCATCTGATCTTTATCTGCATTCACCAAAACGGACTTTAAATCGCTTACCAATTTAATTTCGCAAGTTGCTTCTTCTTTGAATACTTCCAGCACATTTTCAATAATCGGAATTAAATCCAAGGTCACTTCCTGCGGACGCGGCATCTTTGCAAAGTTTGAAAACTCGTTGGCAATTCTAGTTAAAGCATCAATT
>JBIKZR010000323.1:0-3045 GCA_044354635.1 Crocinitomicaceae bacterium
AAATCTTCCTATTTTTTTTCCGAAATCGGAAAGAGGATCTTTTCCATGCCAAACGCCCCAATAATGTTGCGTTCCTTCATTATAATAAGCATCTTTCCCCCAATTACTCAAAGGAGAAGTGTGAATGTATGGTGCAGCGGATAATTCTGAAACAGCCGCTGGAATTAACTGTTTAAACAACTTAGCGTAGGATTCTTCTATTTCCAGAGCGTCTTTTCCGTACAGCGAATATTTTAATTGAAATCCCCAATTTTTCCATGCCACATCCACTTCATTATTTCCGTTAAAAATAACCAACGAAGGATGCGCTGAAATACGTGGGATTTGAAATTCAATTTCTTCTTTTACCTGTTGCAGAAAATTAGAATCACCAGGATACATGGCACATGCAAACATAAAATCCTGCCAAACCATAATTCCCAGTGCATCGCACGCTTCGTAAAAAGCAGCATCCGGATAATAACCACCTCCCCAAATACGCACCATGTTAAAATTACTTTGCGCCATTGTTTCCACCATTTTTATCAAATCGGCATCTTTCACGCGGGCAGGAAAAATATCTTGCGGAATGTAATCTGCGCCCTTACAAAATACTGGCCTACCGTTAATTTGAATGACATATCCTGTTCCCCATTTATCTTTTTCTTGCAGTAACTCGGATTTTTTTATTCCAAATCGCACCTGCATGGAATCGAGCATCAAGCCACTTTCAGAGAACAATTTCCATGTATCAGTATACAAAAATTGTTCTCCCTGCCCTCTTGGCCACCATAACTGCGGTTCTAAAACGGTTTCTGTTCGTTCTAACTTTTCAGTTGACTCCAAAATTTGTGTTCCAAAAAGAGTACTTTCCCAACGAATTTTCCCTGCTTTTCTTGCACGTGAAAGTTGGATTTGAAAACGCATCTCCGCAGCATTTTCAGTTAAATTTGTTACGGTAGAATTTTTCCCAATCGCTTTAGCCGTATTGTAGCAGTTGACTTTTACAGGCTTCAGAAAACCAATAGTATTCATGCGCAACGACCAATCCCAGCCAAATTGGTATTGCGGCTTTCGGGAATAGGATGCGATGGCAATTTCATGCACATCATTTGGTGCCGGAAGTTTATAATTAGCACTTTTATACGCTTTTCTATGGTGAACAATCGGTGGGTAAAAAACAACTTTCAAGGCATTTGTTCCTATTTTAAGTAAATTTTTCACTTCAAAATAATAGGGTCTAAATGCATTTTGGGCAAAACCAACCAGTGAATCATTGAGGAAAATTTCGGCATACGTATCGATTCCAGGAAATTCGATTTCGATAAAATCCTTTTGCTGCATTTCTTTTGTAAGCAGGATATTTGCAGAAAACTCCCATTTCTCGTCTTCTATCCAACCAAAAAGGTTTTCATTTTTCCCATAAAATGGATCTGGTAATTCTCCCGTTTCAATTAATTTTTCCTGCACAGAACCGTGCGTTCCTGCGTCAACTAGTATTTTTTTTATCGGATGAAAAAATTGCCAGTTTAAGGTTTCCTGCGCCATTGTTTGACTAAAAAAAAACAAAAGGAATACTAATTTAAGCTGTTTTAGACTGCACATGTTTACCACGAACGATTAAATGAAGCGTCGACCAATTTTTCTTCTTTATTTGTTTTTAAGGCATAATTAAATCCATTGTACACCGAATAAGCGCCAACATTTCCATTTTTATCAATCGCTAAAAAGCCACACTGTAAATTGGTCAAATCTTTGTGTTTTGCAATAATTCTTTCCACCGCTAGTCTGCACGCATCCATTGGAGAATGGCCGTGTCGCATCAATTCAACAACTGTATGACTTCCTGCGATGCGAATAATTGCTTCTCCCAATCCAGTTGCACACGCAGCACCAATTTCATTGTCAACGAACAAACCAGCGCCAATAATTGGAGAATCACCCAATCTTCCGTGTAATTTATACGCCCAGCCACTTGTTGTGCATGCACCGCTTAAATTTCCGTGAATATCCAATGCCAATAAGCCAATGGTATCATGGTTTTCATGGTTTATTTCCGGTTTTTTAAATAAATCCTGGTTTTCTTTTTTCCACTTTTTATATTCTTCCTTAACCGGAGGAATTGGCGTTTTTATTTGTCCAAAACCGTGCTCTAAAGCAAATTTTTTCGCGCCGGAACCAACCAACAGTACGTGCTGTGTTTTTTCCATAATTGCACGGGCAACTGAAATTGGGTGGTCTATTCCTTCGAGAAAACCAACCGCTCCGCAGCGCGATTCTTCATCCATGATACACGCATCTAGCGTTACGTGTCCATCGCGATCCGGCATTCCACCAATTCCAACGCTTCGATTTGTAACATCCGCTTCCGTGACGCGCACTCCTTTTTCTACCGCATCGAGGGCTTTTCCACCTTTCGATAAAATTTCCCAAGCGGCAGAATTCGCCGCCAAACCGTGATTCCAAGTAGAAACTACCAGCGGACCATCGATTTTTGTTTCAAAGGATCGCGTAAACAAACCACCAGCTTTTAGCGGTTGAATCGCTCCAACAACTGCTCCGATTAAACCTAATTTTAGGAAATTTCTTCTTTTATTGTCTTCCATTACTACTGATTTTTTAATTCATTTGCCAACCAATTCTGGTATATCTTAGCATATTTCAAGTGCTTGGAATACTCTATCGCAAAATCGTGCAAACCAGAATAATCCGGTTTCGCCATCATAAAAATATACTTATTCGCCTCTCGATTTAGAACAGCATCTACCACTTCTGCCGGTGGAATACAAATTGGTCCTGGCGGTAAACCATTGATTTGATACGTATTATACGCACAAACGATATCTCTGTGCACATTCAACATGCGCTGAACGCCAGCTAATTTATCTCCCCAGCAAAATTTAAAAGTCGGATCCGATTGTAATTTTATTCCTTGTTGAATTCTATTTAAATACAAGCCAGCAATTACCGGCCATTCCTCCTTGTTTCTGGATTGTTCGGAATACACAATACTTGCTAATGTGACAACTTCCGATTCTGATTTTAATCCAATTTTATTCAATTTCT
>JBIKZR010000324.1:0-3043 GCA_044354635.1 Crocinitomicaceae bacterium
AAATTACAATACGCCAGAAACATTAGGAATAGATAGAATTTGCAATGCAATTGCTTGTGCATCGGTCAAACCAAATCATTCTGTTGTAAGTATTGATATTGGAACGTGTATTAAGTTTGATTTTGTGGACAGTTCAAATACCTACCAAGGTGGATCTATTTCGCCTGGAATTGCGTTACGGTTCAAATCTTTAAATGATTACACAGCAAATTTGCCATTGCTGCAAGAAATTTCAAAAATTAATACTGTCGGAAAATCAACCGTAGAAAGTATATTATCTGGCGTAATGAATGGAATTCAGGCTGAAATTAACGGAATGATGCAGAATTATCAGGATGAATATGGTGACTTAACGTTTTTTATGACTGGCGGAGATTTACAATACTTTGATTTCCCTATAAAAAATAACATCTTTGTAGACTATAATTTAACATTAAAGGGTCTTTACCAAATATATTTACGAAATGCGCATTAAATTAGTATCTTTTTTCTTAGTATTTATTACGGTTCAAGTAGCTGCGCAAAAAACATCCAGTTCACCGTTTTCCTCCTTTGGATTTGGGGAAAAGGATGGAATGGACCACGCAACGTTTACAGGTTTAGGAAATTCTACCATTACCTATTTTGATTCTACCGTTGTGAATTTTTACAATCCATCCACCTACAACACACTTGGTCAAGGGCAACCTATATTTTCACTTGGTGTTACTTCTAGGCTTTCTTTTTACAACCAAAACACTGTAAATGTATTCAAAGCAGCCGCTTTCGTCGACCATTTTGCAATGGCTTTTACCTTAAAAAAGCACTTTGGATTAGCATTTGGGTTAAAACCATTTTCTAGAAAAGGCTATGAAATTGCAGAGCGCGTTGCCGTTGGTTCTGATTCTTTGAAATATTCCTACATCGGAAGTGGTGGAACAAACCAAGTTTTTATTGGACTCAGCACCAATTTGATAAAGCTAAAAAAAACAACCCTTTCTGTTGGAACAAATTTGAGTTATTTGTTTGGCGCTTCCACCAATGAAAGAAGAAGTCAATTGATTTCTGGAACAGAATTATTTGGCGGAATAGATTACAACACCATACGTATGAATTCATTTCATTACGAATTTGGAGCCTATTTTAGACAAACCATTCGTGAAAGACATGATTTTACTTTTGCAGGGGTACTAGAACCGGCACAAAGTTTGAACGCAACATTGGATAATTATTTATTTCAGGGAACTGTTGGGAACCCAAATACCTACGATACGTTATTTTCAACTTTAGATCAAACCGGTAAAATTAAAATTGCATCCACTTTAAATTTAGGTTTCAATTATAATTTTAAATTTAGAGATGCAAAAAGGAATAACGCTTCGCGCAATTCGGAAATTGGAATTCACCTTAACTATTCCACGACAGACTGGACAACGTTCTCATCGACATTCGATCCAAATAGTGCATTACTTGCAACATCCAAATTAACCTTTGGAATTCAATATACACCAGAATACAAATTTCTAGAAAACTCCATAAATTCCAGTTTTCTGGGAAGAACACGTTACCGGGTTGGTTATTACCAATATACGCTCCCCTATTCCGCTGACGGATCGCAATTGCGCGACTTTGGCACAACATTTGGTTTCGGAATCCCAATAATGGGTCAACAATCTCTTTCCAGCGTCAATGTTGGTTTTTCACTTGGGAAAAGAGAGAATGGGGAAGCCAATACAATGAATGAGAAATATATTGGAATTAATTTTGGTGTTTGCTTAGCACCAGCGAATTTCGAAAGATGGTTTAAAAAAAGAAAATTAGATTAAAACAAAAAAAATGAAACTAGGTAGATTATTTTTAAGTGCAATTGCAGGAACAGCAACGTTATTAACTTTTAACGTATTTGCGCAAGAAGAAACAGAACAAGAAAAAGAATGCTTACGGATGCGTTTCTTAGCAGGTGAAGAATTGAAAATTCAAAACTTCGCTGGTGCAACAACTTATTATCTAAAAGGCGAGACTATTTGTGGTGGTTATGATAAAGCTAATTACGACAGAATGATAGGAACCTTGAGAAATACAATTGGAAGCGAAGCCGATAAGGTCAGAAAAGCAACCTACATGGATACTTTATTAGCCGTTTACACACGAATGGAAGAGAAAGGACTATACGATAAATCAAATGATTTGATCCGCGCAACCTATATCGTTCAAGCTACAAAGCCGAATCGTGTTTTGGCAAATGAATTATTTGCACGTGGAATAAATAGCTTCGGGATAAAATCTAGTGAAACGAATATCTCCCTGTTCTATTACAATTTGTATGTGTTGCACACAGAAGCTGCGGCGGACAAAAAAGCGGAATACAAAAAGCAATTGATTTCAGAATACTTCCACCTTTCCGCTTTGATTGGAGAGGCCAAAATGTCTGTTAAAACGCAAGAAAATCTTACCACTTACTTCAACAATGTTGTTCGGACGTGTGCCGATATTCTTCCAGAATTAAAAGGCTTTATGTCCTCTTTACCAGTAGAAGTGAATTTAAAAAAGAGCACGGTAAACAACTTCATTAGTTTATTGGAAAATAAAGATTGCACCGACAGTAAAGAATATGAAATGTTAATTGACACCTTGATTTCTATTGATCCTTCTATTGATGCTGTATTAGCGAAAGCAAAATTATTGCGCGCTAAAAAACGATACTCAGAATCTATTGCAACCTTAAAAAATGCAAAGACTATGACAACAGATGCTGAAAAGAAAGAAGAAATCGAATTTATGATTGCTGAAATACAATTTTCTTCTGGAAGTTACAATGCGGCATATACAACTGCTTTAAGTGTATCCGGAAAAAATAGATCTGACGCTGTTAGACTTGCTGCATCCTGTGTCGCAAAAACTGCTAACAGCTGCGGAACAAGCACACTGGAAAGAAAAGCAAACTATTTGTATGCTGCGCAATTAGCGGATCGTGCAGGAGATGGATCAGGAGCAGCTAAATACCGCGCTGCAGGTCCTAGCGATGGAGATTGGTTTGATGCAGGCGTTACAAGTGTTACCCTTT
>JBIKZR010000325.1:0-3038 GCA_044354635.1 Crocinitomicaceae bacterium
CAAAACTTCTTAATTGGAGAAAAGTACTATTGATTTATTTTCTACAGTTTTAATCAGAAAAATTATTCTTTGATAGTGCAACTTTGATAATTTTGCCATCCAAAGGAATAACTCAATGATTCACATTCTGTTTTAGCGTTTTTCTTCTTGTTTTCAATAGAAACATACGTAACAATTGGGTTCCAATCTTCGCCGTTTAAAATCTGTTTGCACTCACATTTGTAAGCCTTTTCGCAGGAAGAGAAAGAAATCAGGAGAATCGATAAGTAGAAGAGTTTTTTCATGTTTTTATTTCAAAATTACATTTTTTTCAAGTAAATGGAAGTTTGAGAGAAAGAATACATCCGATTTTTAAAAAAAAGCTTGTTTTTAGTTTTATGGAACGCAAATCAAGGTGTCAAAACGTGGCGAATAGCCAGCCCAAATTCCCAAAGCACCGCCCTTGATATTGGATGGAATATTTGTTGGTGTAGCAAATGGATTTCCTGCTGAAAATAGCTGCGTATATTTTTTTTCCATGAATTGGTATACTGCTTCATCCATTTTGGATAATTTCACCACGAGCGTATCACCAAGCTTATAGAATCCTTTAAATTCATCGGATAAAGCAGCATCCTGATAACTCATAGGGTTTTCATACGCAAAATCGAACGTTAAACCATCTATAAATTGGTCGTCAAAAAATGGCGAAAACGGCTTGCTGTAGCTTGTTTCATCGCTATATTTTACTTCCCAGAGATAACCGTCAAATTGGTTTGCATTATCCGAGATTGTTGCCCACGAATACCCGTATTCAGTTTGGTTTTTCGCAGGTTTCCAAAACGTATTGAATAAATCTATAGGCGGAACTATCGTCGTTTTGGACGTATAGGTTTTTCCGGCATAGTTTACGTTTAAGGTATACGTTTTACCAACTTGACCTAAAATCGCAGGATCAAAAGAAGTATAGGCACACAAATGGTAATTGGCGATTTCTTCCACCGGGATTCCAAAGAATTGGGCAGCAAAATTTTCTGTTCCCGGAGGTAGCGCATCCGTGCAAATTTCAACCAAAGGAAAAGTCGTGGTTCCATCGCTAACAGAAAGTACTGCGCCAGTAATAAAACCATTTAAATAGGCTTCCAAATTCGTTGGTGAATAAATATCATTCGTTCTGGAAAGCAAAACAACCGGTGGAAAGTTTGTTTCAATCCTACCATCGATTACGATACTTTCTGCATATCCTGGAATTTCGATTTTTACTTCTTTCGTGCAGGAATTCAACAGCATTAGAACAAATAAAACGTAAACTATATTTTTCATTTTTTAATATTCAAAATTCCACGTAATACTTGGGATAATTGGGAAAAGGGTAACTTGTTTCACCGTTATTTTAAAATCGCCATTTAGGAAATCGCCATCGTTATCAACGTATAAAAAGAAAGGATTTGCTCTATTGTAGGCATTGTAAATGGAAAACGCCCAGTTGCTTCTAAATTTCTTTTTGACTTGAATTTCTTCACCAGTCAGCAAATCTGTTTTGAGTTTGTATGCTTTATCGTACAAAGTGGCTGAAATGTCTAAACGATGGTATGGAGCCATTCGAGTAGAATTTCGATCCCCGTAATTAAACAATAAATTCTGTTCCTGAACATACCAAGAAGACGGCAGTGTCAATGTGTTTCCCGTGGCGAAGATGAAACAAGCTCCAAAAGTCCAACGGTCATTTAGCTTGTAATTTGCAACAACAGATAAGTCATGTCTTCGGTCATATTTTGCTGGAAAGACTTTCCCGTTGTTTAAATCAGGGAAAACCCGCTCCGTTTTTGACCATGTATAGCCAACCCAACCGGTTAGTTTCCCATAAGATCGTTTAACAAAAAGTTCCAGGCCATAGCTCCATCCTTTTCCAAAAACCAACAAATTATCGGTATTATCATTTATATCATCTCCGGGAAGCGCACCTTCTTGATATTCAATGAGGTTTTTCATGCCTTTGTAATACACTTCCACAGAAGTTTCAATTCTGTCTTTTAGGAAATTTCGGAAATACCCAATGGATGCTTGCCAGCCTTGTTGCGGCTTTGCCAATTCTGTTGTTGGATACCAAATATCCGTTGGCAAAGATACCGCGCTCAAAGAAGTTAAATGAACGTATTGGTAATTATAGGAATAACCGGCTTTAATGGAACTTTTATCTGGGAGCAACCAACGACCGGAAACACGGGGTTCTAATCCATTGTAAAATTTAATTAAATCGCCTTTTGAATAGGAAAAGGAAGTATCAACGGATCCAACTCCGCCTTTTTGGTAACGTGTAAAAGGTCCTACTTGGTGATACATACTATACCGTAATCCTAAATTAAATCGAATTTTTTCATTGAAATCGAATTCATCCAAAATGTACAATGCAGATTCATGGCTAAAGAGTTTTTGTGCCTCGCCGGTGTCAAAAACAACTTCGTCGGTTTCCGCGGATACGCTTGTTGGAGTAAACGTATGGTAAATGTAATCTGCACCCCATTTCAGCCTGTTTTTTGTGTTTGCGTAATACGTAAAATCAACTTTTGAGCCAATATCACGCACACCAGATTTCAGTGCAAAACGAAATTCATCTTGTTGTGAACCAAAGCTGAACGTATAATCCGAGAAAGTTGTGGTGACGTTCATAAATAATTTATTGGTAAACAAGTGGTTCCACCGTAAGGCAGCAATTCCATTTCCCCATGGCATTTCAACTTTGAAATTATCGTCCTTGTTGTCAAAAGTGAACATGTCTTTACCATAATAACCGCTTAGGTAAATTCGGTCTTTTTCGGTTAATTTATAGTTTAGTTTTACGTTTAAATCATAGAAAAAATAGCTGGATCCATAAAATGGGGAAGTGTCTGGAATCGCTGCTTTCATAATCAAATCAATATAGGTTCTTCTAGCGGAAATGATAAACGATCCTTTATCTTTTTTTAAAGGCCCTTCGATGGTTAATCGAGAAGAAATAGCGCCAATTCCACCTTTGTAACTAAAGCGTTTGTTATTTCCTTCGTTCATGTTTACCTCTA
>JBIKZR010000326.1:0-3030 GCA_044354635.1 Crocinitomicaceae bacterium
ATGCTTTTCGATTAAGTCAAAAATTAAGTATTGGTGTAAATGGTAAATTTGCGTATTCCAATTTAACCGGTGGGCTTCCTGTAGCTGGAGTTGCAACAAAAGCTGGAATTGCAGGAGCAACCGATCTTTCATTTTCTTATTACAATGATGATGCGAGAATTGGCGGAACAAAAGGTGTTTACACATTTGCAACGACAATCAATAACGTAGGAAATAAAATCGCTTATTCTGAACTTGCATCGCGGGATTTTTTACCGATGAATTTGAAAATCGGAAACTCTTTCAAGGCAGAATTTGACAAGTACAACAATTTGACATTTGCCTTGGATGTTCAAAAATTATTGGTTCCAACGCCAGCTTATTACGATCTAATCGATGGGGAAAATGTACTCGTTTCTGGTCGAAATAACGATATTGGCGTTATCTCAGGAATGATGCAGTCTTTTTACGATGCTCCAGGCACGCCAACATTGGATGAAGCAGGGAATTATATTCCAAGTGGAGACGGTTACGAAGTTGTGAAAGGTTCCCGCTTAAAAGAAGAATTATCCGAGATAAATATTGCAGCAGGAATGGAATATTGGTACAACAATGTTTTAGCGTTGCGAACTGGTTTCTTCTATGAGAACAAAAACAAGGGAAACCGTCAATTCTTTAATTTTGGTGTTGGTTTCAAATACAACATGTTTGGAATTGACATTTCTTATTTAGCGGCGCTTTCTCGTCAAAGCCCATTAGCGAACACCTTGCGTTTTACACTTCGACTTAACCTCGATTCGTCTGCACAGGGTTCTGGAAATTCAAAACCAGAATAACATGAACATTAGAATAGGTTTTGGAGTAGATGTGCATCAACTTGCAGAAACACACGAACTATTCATTGGCGGCTTAAAAATTCCATCCGATCTTGGTGCTGTTGGACATTCCGATGCGGACGTCTTGCTGCATGCAATTTGTGATGCATTGCTTGGCGCAGCAAATTTAAGAGACATTGGTTTCCACTTTTCTGATACCGATGCGCAATACAAAGGAATAGATTCCAAAATTCTACTTTCTAAAGTATATGATCTTCTTGTTCAAAAAAACTATACTATTGTAAATCTCGATTGTACCGTTGTTTTAGAGAAGCCAAAATTAAATCCACATATTCCAGAAATGCAGGAAATAATCGCAAAGATTCTATACCTAGATTCAGATTGCGTTTCTATAAAAGCAACAACCCACGAAAAAGTGGATTCCTTTGGCGAAAGAAAAGCCGTTAAAGCATACGCGGTTTGTTTATTGGAAAAAAATTAACTTTTTCCTTCCGCAATTTGAATGGTGAAACGCGTGCCATTCTTCGTTGAAACACAGGTGATATTTCCATTTATTTGGTCCATAAGCGTCTTGATAATTTCAAACCCAAGTGAATTGGAAGTTTCCCATTTTTCTTCTATATTGAAACCTACGCCATTGTCCTGAATAATCATTTCTAGCAGGTCATTTTCCTTTTTTTGAAATACGATTTGTATCTTTTTTTCTTGTGTTTCAGAAAACGCATGCTTAAACGTGTTGGTAATGATTTCAGAAGTAATAAGGCTGAGGGGTACGGCAATATCTAAGCCAAGTATAATATCTTCTATTTCATTTTGAATGTTTTTTGAACTGGAATGCGCAATCTCAAATGAATTTAAAAGATCGTTCAAATAAATTCTAAAATTGACAGTTTCTCGAGCATATTCAAGGTAAATATTTTGGTGAATATTCGAAATAGCCAAAATTCTATTCAAACAAATGTTAAAGGCAGCTGAAAGATTTGGATCGCTTATTTTGTTTATTTGTAAGCTTATTAAACTGGAGATAAGTTGCAAATTATTTTTTACGCGGTGCTGAATTTCTTTCAAGAGTATTGTCTTCTCGTTATTAATAATCTTCAGGTAGTTATTTTTTTTTCGCAAGTCCAATAATTTCATTACTTGATTAGCTAGAATTTTGAGTTGTTGGGTTTCCTTATTTGATAAACTTTTTACTTTGGTATCAATTATAGAGAGAGTGCCAATTACATAGCCTTCTGAATCAACCAAAGCTGCACCAGCATAGAAAACAAATTTCGGATGGCCTATAACTGATGGAAGATTTTGAAATTTTGGAATTTTTCTCGCATCTTCTATTACAAAAACATCTTCAGAAGAATTTATGGCATATGTACAAAAAGAAGTTTCCCGCTCGATTTCGGAAATGTTCAATCCAAATATTGATTTAAACCATACTCTTTCCTCGTCTACCAGTGAAATTAAGGATATTGGCACATTGAATATTTCGGACGCTAAAAAAGTCAGTGAATTGTAGTCGTCTTCGGACGGTGAATCTAAGATTTCGTAGGATTTTAAGACCTCTAATCTTGTCTTTTCATTGATTAAGTTGTCAGGATTGGGCATAGTAGTATAGTTAATTTAAATAAATATAGGATTTAAAACCAAAATAAATATATTTTTTATTTTTTATTTTTTATTTTTTATTTTTTATTTTTTATTACCATTTCTATCTAAAAATTATTTCTTTTGGAGTTTATTAATTGCTGCTATAATCAGTATCTTTGAACCGATAAAAAATAATTACGATTCTATTTTTAGACTACAATATGAAAATTAATCCAAGATATACTTCCAAAGAATCCCTGCTCGAATTATACAATAAACCACTTTTGGAATTGGTTTTTGAGGCAGCAACTATTCACCGTGAATTTCATAATCCACGAGAAGTTCAGATGTCTTCTTTGTTAAGCATAAAAACCGGTGGTTGCTCGGAAGATTGTGGTTATTGTCCTCAGGCTGCACGCTACCATACGGATGTCAAAGCGCATAAATTAATGTCTGTTGATTCCGTTATCGAACAAGCTAAAAACGCAAAGGCAAATGGATCGTCGCGCTTGTGCATGGGAGCGGCTTGGAGAGAAATTCGCGACAACAAGGATTTTGACAATGTAATTGAAATGGTGCAAGCTGTAAACGACTTGGATATGGAAGTTTGTTGCACCTTGGGAATGATGAA
>JBIKZR010000045.1:0-9226 GCA_044354635.1 Crocinitomicaceae bacterium
ATTTTAAATCACAGTTTTTTATTCAATATAAATTTAAAAAAAAAATCATATAATCAACCTACAATTAATATTGTTAAACCAATAATATTCGTTAGGTTTGAATGAACTAATATAATTTTGATGAAATTTAACGAAGATTCTCGTGTGAAAATACCTACTCTATTGCATTTGACGCGATTAGGGTATAAGTATTTGCCTTTAAAAGATCAAACATGGGATGAATCTACTAATATATTTACATCTATATTTTCAGAAAGCATTAAGAAATTAAATACAGATTTAAATGATAGTGATATTTCAAGATTGTTTGATGAAGTTTCTCTTTGCTTAGAAAACGAAGATTTGGGTAAAGTGTTTTATGAAAAACTGACTACTAAATCTGGGATTCGATTGATTGACTTTGACAATTTTAGTAATAATACTTTTAATGTCGTTACTGAATTACCTTGTAAAAAAGACGATGAAGAATTTAGACCTGATATTACACTATTAATAAATGGAATGCCTCTTGCTTTTATAGAAGTTAAAAAGCCAAACAATCAAGATGGTATTTTAGCTGAACATAAACGCATTCAAACTCGTTTCCAAAACAAGAAATTCAGAAAGTTTGTTAATATTACGCAACTGATGGTTTTCTCTAATAATATGAAATACGACGACAGTTCTCCAACTCCTATTGAAGGAGCTTTTTACGCGACAGCGTCGTATCAAAAACCATCATTTAATTATTTTAGAGAAGAAGTAAAATTTGATTTGAATTCGATTCTTTTAGAAGTTGATGACGCTACGGAAACAATGATTCTTAGAGATACCAATTTAGTTGGAATTAAAAATTCACCTGAATTTATTACTAATAAAAATCCGAATAGTCCAACCAACAGTATATGCACTTCACTATTTCAAATGGAACGTTTGAATTTTATGTTGCAATATTCCATCGCATACGTTAAAGGATCTAAGGGTTTGGAAAAACATATCATGCGTTATCCGCAGCTTTTTGCAACCAAGGCCATTGAAGCCAAGCTAGAAGAAGGAATAAAAAAAGGAATTATTTGGCATACCCAAGGAAGCGGAAAAACAGCTTTGGCATATTACAATGTTAAATATCTTACTGACTATTTTCAAAAGAAAAATATAATTCCAAAATTCTATTTTATTGTAGATCGTTTGGATTTATTAATTCAGGCAAGTAAAGAATTTAAAAGCCGAGGTTTAGTAGTTCATAATATCAATTCTAGAGACGAATTTGCAAAGGATATTAAATCGACAAGTGTTATTCATAATAATTCAGGCAAAGCAGAAATTACGGTTGTTAATATTCAAAAGTTTCAAGATGATCCTGATGTAGTTCGCAATACCGATTATCAACTCAACATACAGCGCGTGTATTTCTTAGATGAAGTACACCGAAGTTACAACCCAAAAGGAAGTTTTTTGGCTAACCTAAACGAATCTGATACTAATGCAATTAAAATTGGGTTGACAGGAACCCCATTGTTGGGAACCGACTACAATTCTAAAGCCTTATTTGGTGGTTATATTCATAAATACTATTACAATTCCTCCATCGCTGATGGGTACACTTTGCGATTAATCCGAGAGGAAATAGAAACCAATTACAAACTAACTTTAAAGGAAGCCCTAGAAGAAATTGAAATTTTAAAAGGAAATGGTGACAAGAAAATTGTCTATGCACATCCTAAGTTTGTAGAACCGATGTTGGATTATATTGTTCAGGATTTTGAAAAAGCCAGAATTGCTATGAACGACAATACCATCGGTGGATTGGTCGTTTGCGATTCTTCGGAACAAGCTAAAATGCTGTTTGAAATTTTCCAATCAAAATATGCTCAGGAAGAAAACTACAGTAGCAATCTTCCTATGGCTGCCGAACCTCCTGCGAGTTATGGCAACCAAAAGAAAACCGATAGTAAAGTAACTACAGCAGCTGTAATCCTTCATGACATTGGCACAAAACAGGACAGGAAAGATCAAGTTGAAGCTTTCAAAGACGGTAATATTGACTTTTTGTTTGTTTACAACATGCTTTTAACTGGTTTTGATGCGCCTCGATTGAAGAAATTATACATCGGACGCGTTATTAAAGCTCATAATTTATTACAAACTTTAACCCGAGTTAATAGAACCTATAAAGAATTTCGATATGGTTATGTGGTTGATTTTGCTGATATTCAAAAGGAATTTGACAAAACCAATCAGGATTATTTTAACGAATTGCAATCGGAATTAGGGGATGAAATGGAGCATTACTCTAATATCTTTAAATCGCAAGAGGAAATCAATGCTGAAATTAGCGAAATCAAAGAGGTATTGTTTCATTTTGATACAATGAATGCCGAGATTTTCTCTCAACAAATTACACAAATCAATGACCGTGGCGAAATTTTAAAAATCGTTAGAGTTTTGAATAATGCCAAGAGTTTGTATAACTTGATTCGTTTATCAGGAAATTACGAACTGTTAGAACAGCTCGATTTTCATAAACTTACGGTCTTGTCTCGTGATGCCAATAATCGTTTGGCATTGATCAATGCAAAAGAAGCCTTAGAAAACAACGTAGATACGTCAAACCTTTTGAACATTGCCCTTGAAGATGTTATTTTTGCATTTGTAAAAGTAAAAGAAGAAGAAATGGTTTTGGCTGACCAACTCAAAAACATCCTTCAAAAAACAAGAGAAATGTTGGGTGGTAATTTTGACCAGAAAGCACTTGAATTTATTTCTTTAAAAGAAGAACTGGAACGCTTATTCAAAAAGAAAAATTTGAATGAAGTAACCAAGGAAGAAATGGAACACAACATTGCAGCATTGGAAAAAATATATACCCAAGCCAAAGAATTAGAACGCAAAAACCAATTGCTAAGCGCAAAGTATGACAATGACGAAAAATATGCTCGCTTGCACAAACGATTAATGGAAAAAGACCCTTTGACCGATAGCGAAAGTAAATTGTTCGAAGCTTTGCAGGGTTTAAAAAAAGAAGTTGATTTGCATATTATTCAAAACTCAAAAATGCTCGAAAACGAGAGCTTTATTGAAAAAATGATAATGCGATTGGTTATTGATCAATTCAAAAATAAACAACATATTCCGCTGGATGCTGCCACATCAAAACGCATCAACGGAATGATTGTAAAAGAATATATGAACGAATTTTATGGAAGAGTAGCATGATGAGTGAAATTTATATTTCGGTCGATTGCTAATGAATGTATCGAAGGAGCAACTTGTGCAAAATTTGCAACAGTTCAAAAGATTAAGTAATATGTAAAAATAACATATTACTAATTTCAGATAGCAAGTATTTATTGTCAAATAAAATAAAAAAAGTAAATGAGCGAAATTGTAATATATAATTCTCCCGAAAATTTAACTCAAATCGAGGTGAAATTTGATAATGAAACGGTTTGGCTGTCATTAAATCAGATTTCCGAACTTTTTGGAAGAGATAAATCAGTAATATCGAGGCATTTAAAAAAAATTTATAGCGATAATGAATTGATATTTGAGGCAACTGTTGCAAAAAATGCAACAGTTCAAAATGAAGCAGGAAGAGACGTGCTAAGAAATATAGAGTATTATAATTTAGATGTAATAATTTCTGTCGCCTACCGTGTCAATTCAAAACAAGGAACTCAATTCCGTCAATGTGTAATACCATTAAATCATTTGATTCATTTTAATTTAGCAGCGTAAGAATATGAAAGATATAATTATATATAAAGCAGCTAACAATGAAACACAAGTAAATATAGTTTTTGATAATAATACTTTATGGTTAAATCAAAAACAAATTGCTGACGTTTTTGGTACAGCGGTACCTGCTATAAATAAGCATATTAAAAATATAATAAACGAATCTGAATTACAACCAGAGGCAACTATTTCCAAAATGGAAACAGTTCAAATTGAGGGATCGAGAAAAGTGACCAGAACACTTGATTTTTATAATCTTGATATGATTATTTCAATAGGATACAGAGTAAACTCGAACAAAGCAACCCAATTTAGAATCTGGGCAACCCAACGATTAAAAGATTATTTGGTAAAAGGATATACGCTAAATGAAAAAAGATTAAACGAACTTAATTATAAATATTCCGAATTACAAAATGCGATTAAACTGGCTTCTAACGCTGGAAATATAGAAAATTTATCTTCCAATGAAGCCAAAGGGATTCTAAAAGTAATACAAGAATACGCTTATGCCCTTGAGACTTTAGACAAGTATGACCATCAAAAATTAACCATTGAAACGCTTTCATCTGAAGAAAAAATCAACAAACTCTACTATGATGAAGCAATCAAGCAAGTGTTAATCTGGAGGGATTTTCAAAAGGCAGGTAATTTATTCGGAAATGAAAAAGATAAATCCTTTAAGAGTTCTTTAGAAACCATTTATCAAACCTTTGACGGTGTCGATTTGTATCCTTCTTTCGAAGAAAAGGCGGCTAATTTATTGTATTTTGTGGTGAAAAACCATTCGTTTTCAGATGGGAATAAACGCATAGCCGCTGGTTTGTTTGTCTATTTTCTGGATATGAATAACAAACTCCTAAACGAATCAGGAAATAAGCGCATAGGCGATAATGCCCTAGTGGCAATTACCATAATGATTGCCGAAAGCAAATCGGAAGAGAAAGAAATCATGACCAAATTAGTCGTTAATTTGATCAATAATAAAAATTAAAAAAATAAAATGAGCACTACACAGCAGTTTGAAAAGCAAACCAAAGCACTAATTGACGATTTAAAAAGCGTTTGTGCCAACTATGGTTTGGGAAATGACGGAAACGAATTTAAGATTATCACCCAAGTATTTTTATATAAATTCCTGAACGACAAATTTGTTCACGAAGTTAAAAAAATTGACCAAAAGATAGCCCAAGCCGAAAACTGGGAAGAAGTGCTTAAAAAATTCAATGCTGACGATTACGAAATGCTAATGATGCAAATGAGCGAAAGTACCGCCCGACTGCAACCCAAACAATTTATTTCGAGCCTGTTTGAGCGCCAAAACGAAGCCAACTTCTCGGATATTTTCGACAATACTTTACTGGATATTGCCAAAGAAAACAGCGATTTATTCTCGGTTTTGACTGAAGGTGGCGAGAAAATTGTCTTGTTCGAAAACATCAGTAAATATGTTACCGATAAGCGAGACGACTTTTGCAGAGCCATTGTAAACAAACTCATCAACTTTAGTTTTGAGAATATCTTTCACGAAAAGTTCGATTTTTATGCGACCATTTTCGAATATTTAATAAGCGATTACAACACCAACAGTGGCGGAAAATATGCCGAATATTTCACACCGCATGCCGTAGCCAAAATTATGGCACGTTGTTTAGTGAATAGCGAAGTGAGCAATGTAACGTGTTACGATCCGAGTGCGGGTTCAGGAACTTTACTGATGAACTTGGCGCACCAAATTGGCGAAGAAAAATGTACCGTATATTCGCAGGATATTTCGCAAAAGTCTTCCAACTTGTTGCGATTGAATTTAATCTTGAATGATTTGGTACATTCGATACCGAATATTGTAAAGGGAAACACCATTCTGGAACCCTACCATAAAGACAAAAACGGCAAACTACAACAATTTGATTATATCGTTTCCAATCCTCCCTTCAAATTGGATTTCTCCGATTATGTGGCGGATTTGGACACGAAAGAAAACCACGAACGCTTTTTTGCGGGAATGCCCAATATTCCCAAAGCCAAGAAAGACAGTATGGCTATTTATCCTTTGTTTTTGCAGCACATTATGTATTCGCTTACCGCCAAAGGGAAAGCGGCTATTGTAGTACCCACCGGTTTTATAACGGCACAATCTGGAATAGAACGCAAAATACGCGAGCAAATGGTGGAACGCAAAATGTTGCGTGGCGTGGTGAGTATGCCGAGCAATATATTTGCCACAACCGGAACCAACGTTTCTATCTTGTTTCTAGACAAAGAAAACAGCAAAGGCGATATTGTTTTGATAGATGCTTCTAAACTGGGAACCACCGTAAAAGAAGGCAAGAACCAGAAAACCTTGTTATCGCCACAAGAGGAAGATTTGATAATTAACACCTTTAACCAACACGAGCCGAAGGAAGATTTCTCGGTGGTGGTTTCCTATGACGATATCAAAGCCAAAAACTACTCGTTGAGTGCCGGACAATATTTTGAAGTGAAAATTGAATATACCGATATTACTGCAAAGGAATTTGATGACAAAATGAAATATTTTGAAACCAATTTAAGTTCGCTTTTCAGCGAAAGCAAAACTTTGGAAATCGAAATTCAGAATAATTTGAAGGGGTTGAGATATGAATAATTGGAAATACGAAAAACTTTCAAAACTATGTTATAGGATTGGAGACGGATTACACGGAACTCCTGAATATTCTGAACGTTCAGATGTCTATTTTATAAATGGTAATAATCTGAAAAATGGTAAAATTGAGATAACAGAAAATACCAAGAAAGTTACATCTGAAGAATTATTAAAGAATTTTATACAACTTGATAATAATTCTCTATTGTTATCAATTAATGGTACTTTGGGAAGTATGGCTTTTTTTAAAAATGAAAAAGTAATGTTAGGTAAAAGTGCCGCGTATTTAAATTTTAAAACAGAAATTAATAAATTTTATTATTACTATTTTCAACTACCAAGTGTTCAAGAGCATTTTCATAATGTTGCAACAGGTTCAACAATAAAAAATTTATCATTAAAATCAATTCAAGATTTTGAAGTTCCAGTTCCTGACGATAATATTTGGAAAAATATTTCAAAAATACTTTCTTCTTTAGATGCCAAAATAGAAATCAACAACCGCATCAATACCGAGCTTGAAGCTATGGCAAAAACGCTGTATGACTATTGGTTTGTGCAGTTTGATTTTCCTGATTCCAACGGAAAACCTTATAAAACTTCTGGTGGTAAAATGGTTTGGAATGCAGAGTTGAAAAGAGATATTCCTAAGGGATGGGAAGTTAAACCACTATGCAATGTTATTGAGGTAAAAGATGGCACACACGATTCTCCAAAACCAAAAACCACAGGTTATCCTTTAATTACATCCAAAAATTTAAAAGTTGAAGGATTAGATTTTGAAAATGCCAACTTAATCTCGGCAGAAGATTATTTGTCAGTTAATAAACGAAGCAAAGTAGAGACTGGAGATATTTTGTTTTCTATGATTGGTAATATTGGAACAATTTATAAAGTAGAGGAAAAAGAAATAAATTTTGCTATAAAGAATGTAGCACTTTATAAAACTTCACAAAAAAAGGATTACAAAAATTTTATTTATATGTTTCTAAAATCAATTGATATGGATAGATATATGAAAAATGTTATATCAGGAAGTATTCAAAAATTTATTGGATTGAGTAGTTTAAGAAATACCCCTTTTTTAATAAATGAAACTTATATTAAGAAATACGAAATACAGACCAAATCAATCTTTTCTCAACTTGAAAATTTAAAGCTAGAAAATCAGGTACTCGCTTCGCTTCGTGATTGGTTGTTGCCTATGTTGATGAATGGTCAGGTTAGTGTGGGTGAATTTGAGGAGGAATTAGGAATGGTTGCGGAGGAGAGAGAAAGTTATAAATAACAAAATAATTTAAAAACAATAGTATGAAAAAAATCATTTTTTTAGCGTTAGTATGTTTGTCAGGCAGTTTTGTACAGGCACAAAAAGTGAAAGAGAACGTAGAGTCTACAACACGTGTTTTTATCGATAAAGCGCAGTTTACGCAAATCAACAAAGATTGGAATACCATAGCCGATTTTAACTCTGGTATTGGCGAATATGTTCAATTTTACCCTATTGAGGTAATTGATTTAAAAACAAAAGAAAAAGTCAATGCTTTGCAGCTGGATATGTTTATAAAAAAACCAGAAATATACAAAACAGCCTGGGTTGGTCTTGATGAAGTAGATGAGTTTATTCAGTTTATTGAAATTAACGTTATCCCAAATTTGGATTTGAAATTTAAAAAGAAATCTACCGAATATATTTTCAAAGCCAAGGAAATGACTTTTTCCTATATAGTAGACGAAAAAAGAAAAAGGATATCCATTTGGTTGAATAATTACGAGAAAGAAGGACAAACAAACTACTCCTTCTGGACAGAAACCCAAGTAGACAGAATACCAGATCTACTGAAAGTCCTTAAGAAAATTAAGTAATTGCTAGGATTGGGATTGGTTGGAGAATGGTAATGGGAGTGTTGGGGAGGTTTCCGCCCTTCGACATGCTCAGGATTAAATGTTGGGAATGGTTGCGGAACCAACTGAAATTTATAAAATATAAAACATGGAAATTTTAAACAGAAGTGCTATTACGGTAATGCCAAAACAATCCTTTATCGATTGGGCAAATGGTTTAACACCAGGATTTCCAATGGCGATAAATGTTCTAGGAGCATCACATACCTATTTAACGAATCCTAATTTTGAAGATGCCGAAAAACATATCAAAAAATATTTCAAGCAAATTTTCATAGAAGAATTGAATGGAATTTGGACAGACGACAACGACTGGCCTCAAAAAAGAGATTTCAAAACCTTTTGCGATTGGTTCCATTTCGAAATTAGCGATTGGGTACAAGACTTGAGTAAAAAGCCATTGTTTGACGAGTTTTCAATATAATAATTTGAGGTCAAAATGTAGTGTAAATGCTATAATCTATTTTCCGATACAGAAATTCGCAAAGATATTCCCCAACAATTCGTCATTTGTGACTTCCCCAGTAATCATACCAAAATGATACAAAGCTTCTCGAATATCAATTGCCATTAAATCACTTGAAATGTTAGTTTGCAAACCATAATTCACTTTCTGAATTTCATCCAAGGCTTTTAGCAAAGAATCATAATGACGCGTGTTGGTTACAATGGTTTCATTATTGCGCAAAGCACCCGTATTTACAAACGAAAGCAACTGATTTTTGAGTTCATCAACGCCAATATTTTCTTTAGCAGAAATGTAAATAGTTGTAAGTTGTTGGTTGTTGGTTGTTAGTTTTTTATCAATAATGAATACATTTTCTGGTGAAATCAAATCCATTTTATTTATAATCACTACTATTGGTTTTTGTGGAAATTGGTTTCTTGTTTTTCCAACTTCGAGGAGTAAATTTTCTAATTTTCCATCAACCGATAACCGATAACCATCAACCAAATAAAGAACAACCTGAGCTT
>JBIKZR010000046.1:0-9225 GCA_044354635.1 Crocinitomicaceae bacterium
TATTATTCGACGATCAAATGAGGAAGTTATTCTGCCTTTTCAAGAAATTTCTGGTGGACCTTATATTTTTGTTCCAATTGAACTACAAGAAGAATATAAGAAAAATTCAACCTTAGAGGTTTTTAGCAGAATTTCCAATATTCGCGATTTAAATGAACGTTTTGATGAATTTATATCGTCGCCAAACCATTACTATTATCGAAATAAAATGGAATATAGTTTTTCAACTATTGAACACGATTTAGAAACGGGGGAAGAAAAAGATGGTGCTTTTGCGCTAGGTTTCAAACGTCGGGGAACTTGGTGGAAAGTGGAAAGCTTAAACAAACCGAGCGGCTTATTTGATGAACAGTGGGAAACAATCCTCAAAGATGTGCGCGTTTTCCTTCAAAATACAGGCTTGCCAGCTTGGCATCCACCCAAAAAAGAAGGTTTTTTTAGACATATTGTCGTACGTAAATCCTTCGAACAGGATCAGTTATTGTTAAATTTAGTTACTTCCTCCGATGGAATTGAAACATTTGACGTAGAGGATTTTGCAGCTTTTCTGAAAGAAAAATTAGGAAAGCGACTGGCTGGGTTTCAGCATACGGTTAACGACAATGTTGCAGACCGTTCGAAAATAGAAAATGGCCAATGGAAATTGGTCTGTGGTGAAGCTGTTGTCGTTGAAAAATTACTGGGATTGAATTTTGAAATTTCCATGGAAAGCTTTTTTCAGACGAATCCTAAAAGTGCTGAAAAATTGTATACCAAAGCCTTGGACTATGTTTTTGAGGAAGAAATTCCGGAAGGAAAAGTAGTGATGGATTTGTTTTGTGGAACGGGAACAATTGGACAAATTCTCTCCACCAGAAAAGCAAATGTAGAGATCGTTGGCGTGGATATCGTCGCAGAAGCAATTGAAGATGCTAAAAGAAACTGTAAACGAAATAATATCCACGGAATAAATTTCTATGCAGCAGATGTCGGGAAATTCCTGAAAGAACACCCAGAATATATTGGAACGATTTCAACTATTATTTTAGATCCACCGCGCGCTGGAATTGCACCGAAGACCTTGCTCAAAACAATCGACTTAGGCGCAGAGAATATTGTTTACATCTCGTGTAATCCATCCACACAAGCAAGAGATGCTGAAACATTGGCAAAAGCCGGTTATGTATTAGAGAAAATCTCTTTCGTAGACCAATTTCCGCATACGGGACATATTGAATCGATTGCTAAATTTAAACTGCGAACGCATGAAAGTTGAAATTCTATCCATTGGTGACGAATTATTGATTGGCCAAACAGTAAATACGAATGCTACTTGGCTTGGCCAGGAATGTTCCAAAATTGGACTGCGCGTTGTGCATATTACGACTATTTCAGACGACAAATCGGCAATTATCAGTGCGATAGATGCCGCGTTTTTACGCAGCGATATTATATTAGTAACCGGTGGACTAGGACCAACCAAAGACGATATTACAAAGCACACTTTGTGTGAATATTTTGATACAGAGTTGGAGATTCACCTACCAACTTTGCAGCAGATAGAAGGTTTTTTCGCACGTCGCAATCGTCCAATGCTCGAATCCAATATTAGACAAGCGGAATTACCCAAAAAGTGTGAAATTTTACCTAATATAAACGGAACTGCGGCTGGAATGTGGTTTAACCATGCAGGAAAAGTTTTGATAAGTATGCCTGGCGTTCCCTATGAAATGAAAGGAATCATGTTGGATGAGGTTTTTCCCCGCTTGAAACAACGTTTCGAATTGAAAGGAATTTACCACAAAACAATTTTGACACAAGGAATAGGGGAGTCTTTTTTAGCAGAAAGCATTGCAGGTTGGGAGAATGAAGTACGGGAAAGCGGATTAGAACTCGCTTATTTACCTTCTCCAGGACTCGTGAAACTTCGAATTACATCTTACGAAGGAATTAGTCGGAAGGAAGAGATCAATGCCTATCTTACGGTATTAAAAGATAGATTCCCAAGGTATGCTTTTGGAGAAGAGGAAGAAACATTACCACAGATTATTGGCGATTTATTGCGCAAAGATAATTTGCAGATTGGAACGGTAGAAAGTTGCACTGGTGGCGCTTTAGCCCACAGCATCATGGCAATTGCAGGAGCATCGGATTATTTTTCCGGTAGTTTTTTAACGTATAGCAACGAATTGAAACAACGATTAGTTGGTGTTTCTGAAACTAATTTAGCTGAATTTGGCGCAGTGAGCAAGGAAGTAGTGGAGCAAATGGCTGCAAATGGCAGAGAAAAATTGGGAGTGGATGTGTGTGTTTCAACTTCAGGAGTTGCAGGTCCGAATGGTGGAACAACTCAAAAACCTGTTGGATTAGTTTTTATTGCGATTGCAACGGCGGAAAGAACCCATTCTTTTCAGTTTCAATTCGGAGATGAAAGAGAAAGAAACATCCAAATGACTGTTCTAACCGCCTTAAATTTAGTAAGATGCGAGCTTTTAGGGTTAATAATTGAAAAAAAGTAGTATTTACTTGTAGATTTAGGAAATAAGTAGTTACTTTGCAACCCATTTTAGAATAAGGATAAAACAATAATAGATGTCACGAGTTTGTCAACTTACGGGTAAATCGGTAATGGTAGGGAACAATGTTTCTCACTCCAACCGCAAAACGAAACGTAAATTCTACCCGAATTTAATCTCCAAGAAGTTTTTTCTTCCTGAAGAAGATCGTTTCGTTACGTTGAAAATTTCAACTTCAGCGTTAAGAACAATTAACAAGAAAGGTATTTCCGCTTGCTTAAAAGAAGCACGTGAGAAAGGCTATCTAAAATAATCCTTTGTTCTACCCGTTGTGAAATGGTAGACTGTAAAAAAGTATAGAAATGGCTAAGAAAGCAAAAGGTAATAGAATTCAAGTAATTCTTGAGTGCACAGAGCACAAAGAGTCAGGTAAACCTGGAACTTCTCGTTACATTACAACGAAGAACAGAAAGAATACTCCCGATCGTATGGAAATTAAAAAATTCAATCCTATTTTGAAGCGTATGACGGTTCATAAGGAGATTAAATAATTGAATCATGGCAAAGAAAGTAGTAGCGACGTTGCAAAAAGGTGGCGGAAAGGAACATACAAAAGTGATTAAAATGATCAAGTCTGAAAAGTCAGGTTCTTTCACTTTTAAAGAAGAAATCGTTCACAACGATAAAGTTAAAGAATGGTTCGATAAGAACTAATCCTTACTTTAAAATATTTTGTTAAGCTTCCTTTCGTTTGAATGGAAGCTTTTCTTATTTTTACCTTTTAGTTATCTCTCATAATTACCGATTAGTATACCTGTATGGCATTTTTTGGATTGTTCTCAAAAGAAAAAAAAGAAAGTCTTGATAAAGGACTTGAAAAAACGAAGCACACTTTCTTATCAAAGATTGCCCGAACAATTGTTGGTAAATCCAAAGTGGATGATGAGGTTTTGGATAATTTGGAAGAGGTATTAATCACTTCTGATGTCGGCGTTGATACAACTTTAAAGATAATTGAAAGAATTGAAGCGCGCGTTTCTAGGGATAAGGTATTAGGCTCAAATGAATTGAACACAATTCTTAAAGAAGAAATTACAGCATTATTAGAAGAAAATAATGCGGATTATACTGGAAACTTTGAAGTGGAAAAACACGATGGAATGCCGCATGTGATTATGGTGGTAGGCGTAAATGGTGTCGGAAAAACAACAACAATCGGAAAATTAGCACACCAGTTTAAATCAGCAGGTAAGAAAGTAGTTTTAGGTGCCGCAGATACTTTTCGTGCCGCAGCAGTAGATCAATTAATAATTTGGGCAGATAGAGTTGGCGTACCCATTGTTCAGCAAGGAATGGGCGCCGATCCAGCTTCCGTTGCATTTGACACCTTGCAATCGGCGAAAGCTCAAGGTGCAGATGTGGTTATTATCGATACGGCAGGAAGGTTGCACAATAAAGTTAATTTAATGAACGAATTAACTAAAATCAAACGCGTCATGGAAAAACTTATTCCAGATGCTCCGCATGAAATATTACTGGTTTTGGATGGCTCAACAGGACAAAACGCCTTCGAACAAGCGAAACAATTCTCTTTAGCTACGGATATCAATGCCTTGGCAATTACAAAATTGGACGGAACAGCAAAAGGTGGTGTGGTAATTGGAATTTCAGATCAAATGAAAATTCCTGTGAAATACATCGGTGTTGGCGAAGGAATCGGTGATTTGCAACTCTTTAATAAACATGAATTTGTAGATTCATTGTTTTCCTAACCTTGCTTTCTAAAATTTCAATTACTCGAATGAAAAAGCCAAAGATCAATGGACACGGGCATATTTTGCCAGAGCCGCATGAAATTCCAAAATTCATGAAGGATAAAAAATTGTTTTGGATTGATGAGGATAAAAAATTCATGCGCCAAGACGATTGGAAACGACCAATCACAGATCCTAGTTTTTTCTTTGATGAAAAATTGGAGTGGATGGATCGCTATGCAATAGATCACGGTGTAATGTTGAATCTTTCCCAAGTTTATTGTAATGGCTGGGAACGACAAGATACGCACGATGCAATTCGTTGGCAAAACGATTTTAATGCAAGTGTGGAGCAGAGACGTCCGGATAAATTTACGTGTGGATTTGTTGTTCAACCGCTTTATATGGAAGATGCTTTGCGCGAGATTGAGCGCTGCGTTGAAGTATTAAAACTGAAATTACTTTGTCTACCAACCCATTTTCTTAACAATGATGGCGAATGGTTATCGATTGCCGATGAAAGCGTATTCCCCATTTTTGAATTGGCAAATCATTACGGTTTGGCTATTGAAATTCACCCGTACGATGCGGAAAAGATGGTGAAATTAAAAGATGTTTACTGGCGGTTTCACCTGGTTTGGATGATGGCTCAAACTGCCGATACATTGCACCTGTTTACCTTGAAAGATATCTTGAATAAATTTCCAAATGTACGAACTTGCTTTGCACACGGTTGTATGTTAGGCCAGGCAAATTATGGTCGAAGATTACAAGGTTTTGACGGTAGACCTGATTTGTTCGAAGGAACAACAAATCCGAGAGAAGCACTTGGTCATCCAAATTTGTTTTTTGATTCGCTTGTGCATGATTCGCACACTTTTCAGCTTATTAAAACCCGCGCTGGTTCTTCGCAAATAATTGCAGGATTAGATGATCCTTATCCGCTTGGAGAAATGGAAGGAGTTGCACGTTCCTATCCTGGTCGCGTAATTGATTTTGCTGTAGAATCGGAAATTATCACCCAAAAAGAATCAGATGAAATCTGGTACGATAATGTGTTAAGGTGGTTAGGAAAAGACAAAATTTGAGTAACGATTGTCGCATCTTAGACCCGAAATTTTTCGATATTGAGTCTAAATTCTCTTTCTATTTTATACTTTAATAGATTTCAAAGGCTGTAAAAGGAATGCTAAGATTTGAAACCAACTTTCACAATACCTTATTTGTTAGCCCTAATTCTTATATTTGCCGAAAACACAATTTAAAACATGGCACAAAAACCCTCCATTCCTAAAGGTACGCGTGATTTTTTACCGGTTGAAGTTGCACGAAGAACGTACATTTTTGACACGATTAAAAAAGCGTTTCGAAAGTTTGGATTCTCCCCAATTGAAACGCCTTCTTTCGAGCTTTCCTCCACTTTGATGGGGAAATACGGCGAAGAAGGGGATCGATTGATTTTTAGAGTGCTCAATTCCGGTGATAAACTGAAAAAAGCGGATTTGGAAGCTTTACAAAACGATAATTTACCTCGGTTTGCGAATTCCTTAGCTGAAAAAGCGCTTCGCTATGATTTAACTGTTCCTTTTGCGCGCTTTGTGGTGCAGCACCAAAACGAATTATCCTTTCCATTTAAACGCTACCAGATTCAACCAGTTTGGAGAGCAGATCGGCCGCAACATGGTCGCTACCAAGAGTTTTTTCAGTGCGATGCAGATGTGGTAGGAAGCGATTCCCTAATCTACGAAGTGGAATTTGTGTTGCTGTTCGATGAGATTCTTGCGAATCTAAAATTGCCTAGTTTCACCGTGAAATTGAACAATCGAAAGATTTTATCCGGTATTGCAGAAGTTAGCGGTGAAAGTGATAAACTAATAGATATCACCGTGGCAATTGATAAGTTGGATAAAATCGGGGAAGATGGAGTGGTGAAAGAATTACTGGAAAAAGGTATTTCTGCAGACGCAATTTCAAAAATCCGACCTTTATTTTCCTTTTCAGGAACGAATGCTGAAAAAATAAGTAAAATGTCCATTTTTTTAGCTCAAAGTGAAATTGGATTGAAAGGAATAGCAGAATTACAGTTTATTTTGGATCAGGTGCAAGCGCTTGGACTGCAGCAGGCGGAACTCGAATTTGATATTACGCTTGCCCGCGGATTAAACTATTACACAGGAGCAATTTTTGAAGTAAAAGCAAATGGTGTGAAGATGGGAAGTATTTGTGGCGGTGGACGCTACGATGATCTAACAGGACTTTTCGGAATGAACGATATGTCTGGCGTTGGAATTTCTTTCGGAGCGGACCGTATTTTCGATATTTTAACTGAATTAGAATTGTTTCCAAAAGAAACGGATCAGGGATTAGCAGTGTTATTTGTGAATTTTGGGGAGAAAGAACAAGCGCATTGCATGCAATTGGTTTACGAGGCTAGAGCGAACGATATCGCTTGTGAATTGTATCCAACTTCGGCAAAAATGCAAAAGCAAATGAAATACGCCAACGATAGAAGAGTAGAATTTGTCGCAATTGTTGGCGAAACAGAAATGGCGGAGAATTTAATTCAACTGAAAAACATGGAAACTGGTGAACAGGAGGAAATGAGCTTGGAAGAAATGATTTTTAAACTTAAGAAATGAAAAAATACACACTATCTAACGCATGGATTTCACTGAAAGATGTGGAAGAAATTTTAGATAATCAGTACGTTATTGAACTTGGTGAATCGGTAAAGGTTGCTATTCAAAAATGCAGAACCTATCTGGATGAAAAAGTGCAACGCCACGATAAGTTAATTTATGGTATCAATACTGGCTTTGGTTCGTTGTGTAATACCGCAATTGAAAAAGAAGATTTAGGACAATTACAGCGCAATTTGGTGCTTTCGCACGCGTGTGGAACTGGTGATGAAGTTCCGCAGGAAATTGTTAAACGCATGCTACTGCTGAAGGTTTTGGGATTGTCGCACGGACATTCCGGCGTGCAGTTGGAAACGGTTGAACGCTTGGTTTACTTTTTTAACCATTCCATTTTTCCTGTTGTTTATCAGCAAGGAAGTCTTGGCGCATCCGGCGATTTAGCTCCTTTAGCGCACCTTTCTTTGCCACTTATTGGCGAAGGCGAAGTTTATTTTCAGGGAAAAAAACAACATTCCGCTGCAGTGTTGCAAGCGCTGAATCTTTCGCCAATAATCTTGCAATCAAAAGAAGGTTTAGCTTTGTTGAATGGAACGCAATTCATGAGTTCGTATGCTTCTTATTGTGTTGGAAAAGGCCAGCAATTGTGGCATCAATGGAATAAAATCGCTGTGATTTCGTTGGACGGCTACGATGGTAGATTGAATCCTTTTCAAGCAAATGTAAATGAAATTCGCAAACAAAACGGGCAAATTGAAACTGCAAAAATCATCCGTGAACTAGTTGCAGGAAGTGAAATTATTTCCCAAGAAAAAGAACACGTGCAGGATCCATATTCGTTCCGTTGTATTCCGCAAGTGCATGGCGCTTCGAAAGATGCATTGGATTATTGCGCGACGATAGTGGAAAGAGAAATCAATGCTGTAACGGATAATCCAACAATTTTTCCGGACGAAGACGAGATTGTTTCCGCTGGAAATTTTCACGGCCAACCACTGGCAATAACGATGGATTTTCTAGCAATTGCTTTAGCTGAAATGGGAAGTATTTCGGAACGAAGAATGTATAAATTGATTTCTGGAACCCGCGGTTTGCCTGCTTTTTTGGTTGCTAATCCAGGTTTGAATTCCGGATTTATGATTCCGCAATATACCGCAGCTTCTATCGTGAGTCAAAATAAGCAATTGTGTTCACCGGCTTCGATTGATACAATCGATTCTTCCAACGGGCAAGAAGACCACGTGAGTATGGGCGCAAATGCTGCGACAAAATTATTTCGAGTGGTTGAAAATTGCTTTACTATTCAAGGAATCGAATTACTAAATGCAGCGCAAGCTTTAGAATTTAGGAGACCATTAAAGTCATCTCCAATGGTGGAAAAAATAGTAGCAGATTTTCGATTGAACGTAAATTTCGTGCACAATGATGAATATTTACAGCCGTTGATTATGGAAAGTATTAAGTTTATAAAATATAAAATGTAATAGAATGGAAAATTTTGATGGAATGGAAGAAAATCCAATGGAAAGAGAAGCGAGACCAAGTTTTTTAACCGTCTTGTGTATTTTGAGTTTTATCTCAATTGGCTTGGGAATTCTTTCTGGATTAATTGGATTGGCTTTTGGACCTATGAGCGAAGAAGCAATGTTACAGCAAAAGACAGAATGGGCAAAAATGGCAGACGAATTGCGTTCCCTTGGATCGGAAGGTTTTGCCGTAATGATGGAACAATTTGAACGCATGTTAGACGGTTTAAATAAAAATCACTACGCAAATTCTGCAATTTCCGTTTTGATCCGAATGGTTGGATTACTTGGTGTGTTTTGGATGTGGAAAGGCAAGAAAAATGGGTTTCATTTGTACATTATTTTTTCGCTCTTAGCGCTTGTGCAGATGTATTTCTTTGTTTCTCCAGCAGATATTCCAACGATTATGGTGATTTGGAATGTGAGTATCTCTGCCTTGTTTGTTTTCTTGTATTCCAGAAATCTAAAATGGTTAACGGCATAATTAATCTAATTTTAGAAGAGAAATAAGGATTCTCCGCATTCATTTTATCATTTTCCCTCATCTTTCCGTATCTTTGCGGCAAATTAGTGGTGAATTATGATTTCAGTAAACAATTTATCCCTGCAATTTGGGAAACGCGTTTTATTTGATGAAGTGAATGTAAAGTTCGTCAATGGGAATTGCTATGGTGTAATCGGTGCAAATGGCGCAGGAAAATCTACATTTTTAAAAATCCTAACTGGAGAGCAAGATCCAACGACAGGAAGAGTAGAGTTGGAGCCCGGAAAACGCTTGGCCGTGCTCAATCAAAACCACTTTGCATTCGACGAT
>JBIKZR010000327.1:0-2998 GCA_044354635.1 Crocinitomicaceae bacterium
GAATAGTGCAGATTTACTTCCAAATAAAACGTACTTTTTCTTCTCGCACACCTTAAAGAAACAACCGTATAATCGTGACTTATTGCGTACAATTTTGGAGAAGAAAATCCGATTGATTGACTACGAAGTGCTAAAAAACAAACAAAATAAACGGATTATAGGTTTCGGTAGGTACGCAGGAATAGTTGGAGCATACAACGCATTTCGAACATTTGGATTGAAAAAAGGAACCTACGAATTGACTGCTGCAAATCAATGTAAGGATCGCGAAGCAATGGAAGCGGAAATGCATAAAATTGTTTTGTCGCCCGATACAAAAATTGTTTTAACAGGATTCGGAAGAGTAGGGCATGGTGCGCGAGAAATCATTGATATTTTGCCAATCAAGGAGGTTTCGCCGGAAGAATTTTTGACGAAAAAGTTCGAGGAACCGGTTTTTACGCATTTAGAAGTAGAAGATTATTACGCAAGAAAAGATGGAAAACCATTTGTTAAAAATGAGTTTTATTCCAATCCTGAGCTATATTGCTCCTCGTTCAAGCGTTTTTTAACGGAAGCGGATATTTATATTCCGTGCCATTTCTGGAGCAATAAATCGCCATTTATTATAACCAAAGAAGATTTAAAAATTCCGAACCTACGTTTGAGTGTTGTGGCGGATATTTCCTGCGATATTGCAGGACCAATTGCGTGTACTATTCGACCGAGTAAGATTTCCGATCCCATTTACGGGTATAATCCAATAACAGAACAAGAAGACGATTTCCACAAACCTGGAAATCTTGCTGTTATGGCGGTGGATAATTTACCATGCGAATTGCCATTGGATGCTTCGGAGGATTTTGGAAACGAATTGATTCGCCAAGTAATGCCATTTTTATTGAAAGATGATCCGGATAATATTATTGGACGCGGAACGGAAACAACACTGGAAGGAAAATTGACAGAAAATTTTGCATACTTGCAACCGTATGTTGACGGACTAGAATAAAATATCTTTAGAATTCAATTTTTTAAAACTACTACTATCGCGATGGAAAAGGGAAACAAGAAAATAATTCGTGGCTGGATTGCCTATGATTGGGCGAATTCCGTATATAATCTAGTGATTTCCTCTGCGATTTTTCCAATTTTCTTCGATAACGTTACCAAGAAAAAATACGCAACGGATACTTTCGGAATAAAGGAATCAGAATACGCATTATTTGCTTTTGATTCTGAAAAAGGGAATGTGATGGTCGATTATTTTGGGTTCAATATTTCGTCATCTGTTCTCTATTCTTTGGTTTTATCTGCTTCTTTTTTGCTGGTTTCCTTTTTGTCGCCCCTGCTTTCCGGTGTTGCGGATTATTCCGGAAGTAAAAAGAAATTCATTAAATTCTTTTGTTATTTAGGTGCATTTTCGTGCATGACCTTGTTCTTTTTTGATGCAAATCATTTGGAATGGGGAATGTTGTCTGTGTTCATGGCAAGTATTGGCTATTGGAATAGTTTGGTTTTTTACAATGCTTTTTTACCGGAAATTGCCGACGTGAAAGACCACGATAGAATTTCCGCAAAAGGGTTTACAATGGGCTATTTGGGTTCTATGCTATTGTTGCTAATTTGTCTTGGAATAATCATGGGAATCGGCAAGGAATACACCAAATATTGTTTCCTTTTAGTTGGGTTGTGGTGGGTTGGATTTAGCCAGATTACCTACCGAAGTTTGCCAAATAATGTGTACAACAAAAAACCGGGAAATGGAGTGCTTTGGAAAGGCTTTAGAGAATTGAAAATCGTTTTCAAAGAATTTAAAAAAACCAAGCGGCTAAAAAGGTACTTGGTTTCGTTCTTTTTCTTCAATACAGGCGTTCAAACAGTTATGTTGATGGCGACAATTTTTGCAAACAAGGAAATTGCGTGGCCGCAAGGAAGCGGAACAACTGGTTTGATTGTTGCCATTTTATTGATTCAAATACTTGGTGCAATTGGCGCATTCACGATGTCGCGGATTTCCGAAAAAATCGGGAATATTAGAACCTTATTCATTTCCGTTTCCATCTGGATTGCAATTTGCGTGTTCGCATATTTCATTAAAACGCCGTTTGAGTTTTACATACTTGCAAGTGCCGTTGGTTTGGTGATGGGCGGCGTGCAAGCAATTGCAAGATCTACGTATTCTAAATTTTTACCGGAAACAACAGACCATGCCAGTTATTTTTCGTTTTACGACGTGAGTGAAAAAATTGGAATTGTCCTTGGAACTTTGTTTTTTGGTTTGATGGAATATTGGACAGGTTCCATTCGGTATTCTGTTTTGGCCGTAGGATTTTTCTTCGTTTTCGGCTTATTATTTTTGCTGTTTGTTCCAAAGGAAGAAACAATTCAGGAAGCTAAGATACCTGCGTAGGATTAGACTTCTTGCGTTATTGGTTCACGAAATTAAAGCATCAAAAAAACCGCAAACTCAGAAAGTAAGCGGTTTTTTTTTATGCTATCCCGAAAAGTCTGTAAACTGAGAGTTTTAGAAGAACGTTCCCATCTTAGGAGAAGGTTACGCTTTCAAACGAAATTTCCAAATGAAACCGTGTATTTTCTGCCAAACGAAATGCATTATTCAAAACTAAAAAACGCCGCTTTTGCTTACCATGTTTTATAGCCAGTCTTACTTATCTGTCAAGTTATTTATAGAAATTAATGTTTTCCTTAAGAATAATCCTATTTAACATTCACACGAAAATTTATACGTTTAAAATTTTGGTCGTTTGGATTATATAAAGGCCTGATAATTTTGTTAGTTTCATCTAGTATTTCAATTTGTATCATTTTATCTAGGTCATAAATTCGCCATCTGTCTCCTAAACTCTTGTCAATAGGGCGTTTTGTGTATCCTCTAACAAACCAAGCTCTTTGGGCATATTTCCCTTCTTCTAAATGATTTTGAAATTTGCTATAAAGTTCTCCTATTAAATAGGGCTCAACTATTCTAATTTGTCCGTCATACTCAAAACGAATC
>JBIKZR010000328.1:0-2993 GCA_044354635.1 Crocinitomicaceae bacterium
GCTTCAGCGTGGCGTTTTCTTTTTTTTTCAATTTTGGCTCTCACCAACTGACCGGGGAAAGTATTATCCACAAAAACTACATATTGACCGTTTTCTGTTTCTACTCTTGCTATTCCTCGACCTCCGAAAGCATAATCGGAAATTTCTAATTCTACACTATCACCTCTTTGAAACACGCGCGATTGATTTAATTTTCGGCAAAGATACCAATTAAATCATCCCCCGAATAATTCCTTTATCTGAACCTTCCACGAAATCCAGTATCAATTTTCGGATTGCCGTATCGGGCATGGATTCTTTAATTGCGGTAATACCTTTGGAAATATTGTTGTTTTGAACGTATAAAAGACGGTAAATATCTTCAATTTCCCTCACCTGCTCGTCTGAATAACCTCTTCTGCGAATTCCAACGGAATTGACACCTGCAAAGGTCAACGGTTCTCTTGCTGCTTTTATGAATGGTGGAACATCCTTCCGAATCAAGGAAGCACCTCCAATAAATGCATGTGCACCAATGTGTGAGAATTGTTGTGCTGCAACTTTTCCTTCCAAAATTGCATAATCGTCAATTACCACATGTCCGGATAAACCGACATAACTTGCTAAAATCACATTATTCCCCAACTGGCAATCGTGCGCTACGTGCACATAAGTCATTAACAAACAATCGTTTCCGATGCGCGTTGCCAATCTATCTTTTGTTCCTCGGTGAATCGTTACGCATTCTCGAATAACTGTATTATTTCCAATTTCGACCGTTGTATATTCCCCATCAAATTTTAAATCTTGTGGAATAACTCCGATTACGGCGCCGGGGAAAATCTCACAATTTTCACCAATTCGTGTTCCTGGATAAATGGTAACATTTGGATGAATTTTTGTTCTAGCACCAATTATTACATCTTCATAAATTGTAGAAAACGGTTCAATAGTTACGTTTTTACCTAATTTGGCGTCCGACGAAACATGTGCTAAGTTACTTACCATTTGATTATTTATCCTTGATTATTTGTGCCAACATTTCTGCTTCCACTACTAATTTACCATTTACAAAAGCCCTTCCAATCATTTCAACCAAGCCTCTGCGTATTGGCGAAAGTAAAGATAATTCAAATACGACTGTATCTCCAGGTACAACTTTTTGTTTGAATTTTACCTTGTCAATTTTCATGAAATACGTAGAATACAACTGTGGATCTTCCACTTTACTCAAAGCAAAGATTCCGCCAACTTGCGCCATTGCTTCAATTTGAAGAACACCTGGAAAAACTGGATTACCAGGAAAATGCCCGGTAAAAATAGGCTCATTCATCGTGATGTTTTTTACACCAATAATGGATTCCTCGTTGATTTCCATGATTTTATCCACCATTAAAAACGGATAACGGTGGGGCAATATTTTCTCTATATCGCAAGTCGTATATAACGGATCTTTTGTTAAATCAAATTTCCTTCCTGCGTTTTCTTGCTTTTTGATTTGATCTTTTAACACCTTTGCGAAGCGCACATTTCCAGAATGACCAGGGCGCGCTCCAAGAATATGAGCTTTAATCGGTTTCCCAACCAAAGCTAAATCGCCGACAATATCCAATAATTTGTGTCTTGCAGGCTCGTTTTCAAATTGCAATTTCGTGCTATTTAAAACACCAATTCCATCAATTGAAATCTTCAAATCTTCTTTACCAAGTAATTTTGCAAGACGGTTCAACTCTTCTTGGCTGACATCGGTGCGCTCTACCAAAACTATAGCGTTGTCAAGATCTCCGCCTTTAATTAGATTATTGGTTGCAAGAAATTCTAATTCCCGCAAAAACACGAAAGTTCGACACGCTGCAAAATGCTCTTTAAATTCACCGATATTATACATCGAAGCATGCTGAGTGCCTAAAACCGGTGATTTGTAATCTACCATTACAGTAATTCGGTAGTTTGGATCTGGAACAGCTAAAAATTCAATTCCTTTATCGGTATCTTCCCATGGAATAATTTCATCCAAAATTAAATATTCTCTTACCGCTAGCTGATCCTCGTAACCAACTTCCTCAATCGCTTTAACAAACGGCAAGGAACTTCCATCCATAATAGGAACTTCCGGTGCATCAATTTTTATTAACGCATTATCTACTTGACAACCATATAGTGCAGCAAGAATATGTTCGGTCGTATACACGCGCGCTCCTTTGTATTCCAGTGTTGTTCCGCGATCTGTCGCTACAACTAAATCAACATCGGCTTTAATAATTGGCTCACCTTCCAAATCAACACGCTGAAATTTGTATCCGTGGTTATCCGGAGCCGGACAAATCTCTACCGTTACTTTCTCTCCCGTGTGTAAACCAACACCTTGCAATTTAATTGCACTTTTTAATGTACGTTGCTGTTCAATCATGTGTAACTACTCTTTTGTTAATTCTTTTAGTTTTTTATCCAACTCATTCAATTTTGTTAGGATAAAAGGTAATTTTCTAAAACCAAAATAAGATTTTTTATAATCCTCAAGCGGAATGCCGGGTGAACCCATCAAAGTTGCTGCTTTTTTAACAGAAGAAGGGATGCCAGATTGGGCAACGATTCTTGTTCCATCCGCAATGATTAGATGACCACTGATTCCTGCCTGTCCACCAATCATTACATTTTCTCCAATTTTTGCAGAACCCGCAATTCCAACTTGCGCTGCCATTGCTGTATTTTTACCAATTTCAACGTTGTGTGCAATTTGACACAAGTTATCAATTTTCACTCCTTTTCGGATAATTGTAGAACCCATTGTCGCTCTATCTATGGTAGAATTCGAACCAACTTCAACGTTATCTTCCAAAATTACATTCCCAATTTGAGGAACTTTTTGGTATTCACCATTTTGATCTGGAGCGAAACCAAATCCATCCGCACCAATAACGACACCAGCGTGGATGATACAATTATTTCCGATTTTACATTCCGCATAAATACTTGCGCCTGGATGAATTACACACCCATTGCCAATTTCTACA
>JBIKZR010000047.1:0-9120 GCA_044354635.1 Crocinitomicaceae bacterium
AAAAGATGCTTTTTTGCATTATTTGGATCTTGGACCACAATTTAATTCATTGAATAGATTTACCAAGGATACGCTGCATGGCAAGCAAAACGTAGCCGATCTTCTTTATTTTAAATGCGATAAAGATATTCCAAAGGACGGAAAGATTGATGAAATCGTTTCTTCTTCACAACCAATTTTGGTGCAAGTGGCGAAAGAACCAATCTCCAGTAAAGGTCCACGTTTGAGCGCTGAAATTACTTTGGCGGGACGTTACCTTGTTTTGGTTCCTTTTTCTGATAAGATCTCTATTTCACAGAAGATCAAAGAACCGGAAGAAAGAGACCGTTTGAAGAATTTGATGGATAGTATAAAGCCCAAAAATTTTGGCGTTATTATCCGCACTGTTGCTGAGAATAAGAAGATTGAGCAACTTGATCAAGACCTTAAAAATTTGCTTGACAAGTGGAAAATAATGTATGGAAATCTAAAAACTTCTACACCGCCGAAACGCGTTTTAGGAGAGATTGACAAAACATCTTCCATATTGCGCGATTTATTGAATGCGGATTTTTCGAATATCCATGTCAATGATGAAGCGCTTTGCACTGAAATGAAAGACTTTGTTACCGGAATTGCTCCAGGTCGTGAAAAGATCGTGAAGCTTTACGATAGCAAAATCAGTATTTTTGAACGGTTTGGTATAACCAAACAGATCAAAACCCTTTTCGGTAAAAAAGTTCCACTTTCAAATGGTGGGTATTTAATTATCGAACACACAGAAGCAATGCACGTTATCGATGTAAATAGCGGTAACAGAAAAGGCTCTGATGGACAAGAAAGTAATGCGCTTGCAACCAACATGGAAGCGGCGGAAGAAATTGCGCGGGTTTTACAACTGCGCGATATGGGCGGAATTGTATGTGTCGATTTTATCGATATGCACAATCGGGAGAACAACAAAATGCTTTTCGAAACATTGAAAGGACACATGTTGCGCGATCGTGCAAAACATAATATATTACCTCCATCAAAATTTGGAGTTATTGAAATTACACGCCAACGCGTGCGACCTGAAACAGATATCAAAACATCTGAGATGTGTCCAACATGCAACGGCACAGGTGAAGTTCAAGCAAGTATCTTGTTTGCTGAAGAAATTGAGTCAAATTTAAATTATTTGATTTTGGATCGCAAAGAGGCACACGTGAGTTTATTGGTACATCCTTACTTAGAAGCATTTTTCAAAAAAGGAATTTTTTCCCGTCAGGTAAAATGGTTTTTTAAATACAAGAAATGGATTACCGTGCGGGGAGTTACCGCGCATCACTTGCTGCAATATTCATTTGTAAATAAAAAGAACGAGGAAATTACACTCTGACATGAAGTCGGAGTGTAAATACTCTTTTTTGGAAGCCAAAGCAAAATTAGAAGCGCTTTGTGCATACCAGGAACGCTGCCAATTTGAGATAGATCAAAAACTTATTTTGTGGGGCTTCTTTCTCGAAGAACGTCAACAACTAATTGCCGACCTTATTTCCAATCGATTTTTAGACGAAGAACGTTTTGCATCTGCGTATGTATCTGGTAAGTTTCGCATCAAAAAATGGGGAAGAATCAAAATTAAAAGTTACCTCGCTCAAAAACACATCTCCAACTATTCTATTCAAAAAGCCCTGAAAGAAATTGATGGTGATGAATACTGGCAAACACTTGTTCAATTGGCAAATAAGAAAGCGCAGGAACTTGTTCGCCTCAAAGATTCATGGGACAAACAGTCTAAAATAATGCGTTACCTTCAATCAAAAGGTTATGAAAGTGATTTGATTAGAGATGCAGTTGAAAATACTTCTATCTAGTTCTGATTTTCTATATCACCCTTTTTTTGATGGAATTACGAATCGTTTATTAGTTAACGATAAGTTTTTTTGTTTGGGTAATCGTTTCTTGTAAATAATTGGTATATGTAATTTTCACAAGATAAATACCAGCGGAATTAGGTGTTTTTAGAGAAAGGAATGTTTTATTTTTAACCATTTCAGATTGAATAATCTTCCCGTTTTCAGAATAGATAGAAACGGTAAATTCAGCAATAGCGTCTTCCATAGAGCGAACGATAATTTGCTTCCCTTTTTCTGCAGGATTTGGATACACAGAAAATTCCTCCGAAGCAGGATTTAAAAAGACGGATTGGTCGAAGTGAAGTAGGAACAAGCCGTTTTGTCGATCGGAAACGATTAATCTTCCGCTAGAGTAATTAGAATAAACGCCCCATGCACCATTCATCTTAAAAAAGTTTTCGGTCGGATAAGTATCAAAACTTGCAATTTCATTTGGAACATTTCGAATATCAAAAATGCGCAATCCTTCGTTGTAATAAGCCACAAAAGCAAATTCATTTGTTGTCATTATATTGTGTGGAATGCTGTTGTTTTCATAATTTGTCCCGAAGAAATTCTCCACTTGAATGGAGTAATCTCCACCAATAGAACATTTTTTAAGGCGTTTTCCGTTTGTTTCATCTGCGAAAACATAGGTTTTTCCGTCCGGACTCAACCAGCCTTGGTGGTTATATCCCTGATCCTGGTAGAAAAGTAGGTTGCTTGTATACATGGGTGCAGAAGGATTTGTAAAATCATACACCCGTAATCCATTTTCGCCACAATTTAAAATCCCAATATTATCCCGAACATAGATATCGTGAACTTCTGGTATGTCCGACGGGCCTTCCCAAAGTAGAGCGGGATTAATTGGATTTACAAGTGAAAAAACCCGCAATGGAACAAGTGAATTTGCAATGCCGTCGACAATTGGAGTTACCAAGCAGGCATACAAGAGAGAATTTGTTGTGTCTATAAATAAATTGTGCACTTTCCCGAAATTTGCATCCTGAAGGTCTGCTACTTTCACGACGGAATCCGGTAAATAGGAAAGGTCAATTATTTGCAGGCTGCTATTTCCTTCATCGCAAATAGAATAGGCGTACTTCCCGAAAGTTTTGAATTCGCGATGGATTACTTGCGAAGAATTGAATTTTCCTTCAACAAATCCGCAGGATTTAAGTTGGTTTGTTTCATCCAGCAGAAAAAAATGCGTTCCTTCCGTCGAGCCAATGATGGCATATTCTTTATTTTCTCTTGTGAAGCCCCAGCAACCACTATAACGCACAAGACTCGTATTCGTTATAAGCGAATCTTCTGACCAATTATCAAGAAATACGATGTTCTTTTGTTCCTGTGCGTGAACTAACATGGAATAAAAAAAACATAAAAATAAAAATCGAACCACTTGTAAATCTTAGATAGCCAAAGATAAGACAATAGCAGGATTTAAATTAAATTAACTTTTGATAAATTATAATTAACTATTTTTGTTTTATAAAAAACGATTAAGTGTCAGATTCAATAATTATTATTCCAACGTATAATGAAATTGAGAATGTGGAGCGAATGACCCGCACAATCATGGCATTTGAAAAAGATTTTCACCTACTTTTTGTGGATGACAACTCCCCTGATGGAACAGCAGAGAAAATAGAGGAACTTCAAAAGGAATTCCATAATCGCATCCATTTGGAAAAAAGACAAGAAAAGCTGGGATTAGGCACAGCTTATATCCATGGTTTTAAAACTGCAATCAACAAAGGATACGATTATATTTTTGAGATGGACTGTGATTTTTCACATAATCCGGATGATTTGATTCGTTTGTACAACGCTTGCGCAACAGAAGGTGCGGATTTGAGTATCGGTTCGCGCTATTGTAAAGGTGGAAAAGTTAAAAATTGGCCGTTAAAAAGAGTTTTAATGTCTTACTTCGCTAGTGTATATGTCCGAATTATACTTTTAATTTCTATAAAAGATACTACTGCTGGATTTAAGTGCTACCGAAGAATTGTCTTGGAAACAATAAATTTGGATGCAATACCTTTTAAAGGCTATGCTTTTCAAATCTGCATGAAATACGCTGCAGTGCTGCACAAGTTTAAAATAGTAGAAGTTCCCATAACATTTATCGATCGTGAATATGGTGTTTCAAAAATGAGTTCCGGAATTTTTAAGGAAGCATTTTTTGGAGTTTGGAAAATGAAAAAAATGAAATTATGAGTGCAACGTATTTATTGAAATCTGCAACTATTGTTAATGAAGGCAAACAAATTCTTGCCGATATTCTCATTAAAAATGGCATTATTGAAAAAATTGCTGGCAATATAAGCACCGAAGAAAATATCCAAGTTATCGATTTAGAAGGAAAATTTGTTCTGCCAGGTTGTATCGATGATCAGGTGCATTTTCGAGAACCAGGTTTGACACATAAGGCGGATATTGCTACGGAATCAAAAGCGGCTGTCGCAGGAGGAATAACTTCCTTCATGGAAATGCCAAATACTGTTCCCAATGCTTTGACACAAAAGTTACTGCAAGATAAATACGAAATTGCTGCGCGTTCTTCGAGTGCGAATTACTCCTTTTTTATGGGAGCTTCCAATGATAATCTGGACGAAGTTTTGCGCACCGATGCCAAAAATGTTTGCGGTGTAAAGATATTTATGGGTTCTTCAACCGGCAATATGTTAGTAGATAACGAACGAACATTAGAGAATTTATTCAGAAATGTTCCTCCAATGCTTATTGCTACGCACTGCGAGGATGAAACTACGATTCGCTCAAATATTGAAAAGTATAGAGCAATTTATGGCGAAAACATTCCAATAGAATTCCACCCAATAATTCGCGATGAGGATGCCTGTTATATTTCATCTTCATTGGCGGTTAAAATGGCTAAAAAATTCAATACCCGTCTTCATGTTCTCCATATTTCAACAGAAAAGGAAATCGCATTATTTGACAATTCGATTCCTTTGGAAAAGAAAATGATTACAGCTGAAGCATGTATTCACCATTTATGGTTCTCGGACGAAGATTATGCACAAAAGGGAAATTTAATCAAGTGGAATCCAGCAGTCAAAAAGGCTTCCGATCGTGCTGCAATTTTCCAAGCGGTTTTGGATAATAAAATTGACGTTATCGCAACAGATCACGCGCCACATACTTTGGAAGAAAAACAACAATCGTATTTTAATGCGCCATCTGGAGGACCTTTAGTACAGCATGCGCTGCAAGCGATGTTGGAAAAAATGGAACAAGGAATGATTAGTATGGAAAGAATTGTTGAAAAAATGGCGCACGCTCCAGCAATCTTATTTCATATCGAAAAACGAGGATTTATTCGGGAGGGTTATTATGCGGATTTAGTTGTTGTAGGTAAGAAACAAACAACAGTTACAAGAGATGCCTTACTTTACAAATGCGGTTGGTCGCCTTTTGAAGGAACTACTTTTTCCTATACAATCGACAAAACATTTGTCAACGGAAATTTAGTTTATTCAGACGGAAAAATTTCTTCAAGTGTTTTTGGTCAACGCATGTTATTTAAGGGTTGATTATTCTAATATGATGCGTGTAACACTCCTTCTGATCGGTATTTTTCTAATTAGTGCTTGCTCGGATCGTTTGGTGTCCAATAATAAACCTAAAAATTTGATTCCCAGAGATTCCATGGTAATGGTTTTGAAAGAGATGACTTTACTCGAAGCATATATTCAAACAAGGTATATGCATGTTTCACGATTCAAGGAAACCATGTTGTTGTCTGGGAAAAAATTACTAAAAAAGCACCGCATTACAAGCCAGCGATATGAAGAAAGTATGGCGTATTATGGTTCGCGTCAGGATGAAATGCAATCTATTTACAGTGAAATTTTGGATTCTTTGAATCAAATGGCTTCTATGAAGGAAAACACTATTCTTCCAAAGGATCCCGCCTTTTCTAGTCTTCCACCAAAAAAAGTTGGTTTTTCTCCACGAAATCGAATAGTAAAACAATAATTTCAACTTTTTTGCTTTCTTCTTTTATCCAAGGGATGAGGTTTTCATCTACTTTTCTACGCTATTATTTTTTAGAAATCGCATGCTTAATACAATAATCCAGCTGAAAACGATAACAAATGTGATTTTTTGTAGTATTGGCAAATAGTCGATTAAAATAGAACTTAAATAAATAAAATTGTTTGCTTGAATAAGGACAAGGCATAAGACACAATAGTTGAAATACCACCTATAATGGTGTGTATATAGTCCGTAAAGCGCAATTAAAAATGCCAATGTTCCAAATAATACTGAAATAGTCACGGAGAAATCGTGGTGGTAAGAATAAATAAAAATGGCGCTAAACATCGATACAACTCCTGATATTTGTAACATTCTACTCATCCAATGTCGCATTGGAATTAGCTTTGGTAATTTAACCCAAAATAAACTTATGGAAAAAGTTAGGATTAGCATTGCTAAAAGTGCAATTGGTCGAGCGCGGTTGTTTTGTCCGTTTTTTGCATTTTCCCCCAACAATTCGCACCAATAATTATTAAACAAGCTGAATCCTTTTTCCTGTGGATAAAAATTGGATCCTCCGGGATAATATCTTGCAGCAAGAATATAAAGTAGAAGAAATAGTACAATTCCACCAATCGTAATTTTTGGCCAGAAAGGAGGATTAATATTGGAGGTTTTTTGCTGCATTAGGTCAAGTTCTTTTACCGTAATTTCCTATCGGGGTTTGTTTTAAGAAAGCTTTCCCAATTTCCAGATTTTGATTTGTTGTGTTCCCCAATTCCGCGCGAAAAATGATGGCAAACCGCAACGGCCAAACCATCCGTTGCATCTAAATATTTGGGCATTTCCTCAAACGCTAATAATTTCTGTAACATCGCTGCAACCTGTTCTTTCGACGCATTGCCATTGCCAGTTACAGCTTGTTTAATCCTTCTAGGAGAATATTCTTCAAAAGGAACATTGTGGCTCAAACTTGCAGCAATTGCAACTCCTTGTGCGCGACCCAATTTCAGCATAGATTGAACATTTTTCCCAAAGAAAGGCGCTTCAATAGCCATTTCATCTGGTTTGAATTCTCTAATTATACCATCTAATCGGTCGAATATTCGCTTCAATTTATCTGGATGAGTTGGAAGTTTACTCAATTGAATCACGCCAAAATTTAGCATAGATAATTTATTTTGTTTCACATGAATCAATCCATACCCTAAAACCGTTGTTCCGGGGTCAATTCCAAGAATTATCTTATCTTCAACCATTAAATTTTTGTTCGTTGGTTAAAGCTATGAAAAAACAGAAGACAATCTTCATTTTTCTTAAATTGATTCTGCTTCTAGTAGTAATATTCTTTTTTTATTTTCAATTCAAAAAGGTTAATTGGTCGAATCAAACAATTTATGTCGAAAATCCCTTTTCCCTTTTATTGGTGCTGCTTTTTGTTCCTGTAAATTGGTTTTTTGAATGGAGAAAATGGACATTAACCTTATCTGTTGTAGATGTTTACGCCAAACCGGCGACTAAAATTCATGCTTTTTTTGCTGGAATTGTGACTGGAATGTTGACGCCAAATATGCTTGGTAATTTCATCGGAAGAATCTATTATTTTGATCGAAATCAACGAATTGCTCTAGTTGTTTTAACCTTGGTAACAAATTACGCCCAATTTATCGCTAGTATTTTTTTTGGAATTATTGCCTTGCTAATTTTAAACAAATCACCATGGGATTTGGATCTTGCGCAATTAAATTGGATTTTTATTTCTTTGGCGATGTTATTTCTTCTTATTTATTTCAATTTTGAATGGGTATTTAAATACATAAAACGGAAGACCAGAATGTATCTTTTGATTCGAAACCTTCAAAGTCGAAGAGTTTTTCGCTGGAAAATTTTAGGTTTAAGTATGCTTCGACACGCCGTTTTTACGCTTCAGTTTTCCCTGATGCTGAGTGCTTTTGGGGAAGATTTTAGTTTCCAGAATATGTTATGGATTTGGCAGTTCTACCTTTGGTTGACCTTGGCTCCTTCCTTGTTCCTCGGTAAACTTGCGATTCGTGAATCCGTTGCAATTTGGGTGTTGACAGCCGCTGGAATGGGCGAATTAACTATTGTTATTTCATCTTTCTTAATCTGGGTTTTCAACTTATTGATTCCTACAGTTATAGGTTTATTCATATTTAAACGCCAATCGTAAAGAATGTATTTGGTCTGTTTTCTCTTCTTTCTTTTTTACGCAATTCTTTTAGGCGGCTTGCTAGTAATCGGTTATTTTCTGCAAATAAAAAAAGAGTTGAATTATTGGGTATACGAATCGGGATCAAGCCTCAGCGCAAATGGCAAATCTATACGTTTAGATAATTTAATTGTTATCATTCCATTTAGAAACGAGGAACAGCGCATCCATGGCTTATTATCTAGTATTCTAAATACAACGAAATTACCGAAGGAATTTATTTTTGTGGATGACCATTCTTCGGATAAAACAGCAGATTTAATTGCTGATAAATTGATAAATATTCCGTTTCGAATACTTAAACTGCCGGATGGAGTGGAAGGTAAGAAACGCGCAATTCGCTTTGCAATGGAACAATCCGAATCCGAGTTTATTCTCAGTTTGGATGCTGACGTGGAATTTCAAGAAAATTATTTTTCCAATATAGCGCAACTAAGTCCGTGCGATATGTATATTTTGCCCGTTGTTTTTAATGCGAAAAATTTGCTCGAATCGTTGTTTGAATTAGATCCATTACTTGTAAATGCTGCAAATTGTGGAATTTCTGGATGGAAGCGACCAATTCTTGCAAGTGGTGCAAATTTAATGTTTAGCAGAACTGCGTTTCAGGAATTGGATACTTTTGCGCGGCACGCGCATATTGCAAGTGGTGATGATATCTATACCTTGCGCGATTTTAGAGAAGGTGGTGCTGAAATACGCTTAATCACCGATTCTGTTCTTGCGATTTCTACAGAAACGCCGCAAAGTGTAAAAGAATTTTTTCACCAACGCTTGCGATGGATTGCCAAAACAGGCGATGTAAAAGATGCGTTGAGCACACTACTTGCTATTTTCCAAGTGTTAGTTACATGTACGTTTCTAGGATTGCTTTTATTTTCGGCTTTTCAATTGGAATGGAAATCTTTTTGGGCAATAGTAGGACTTAAAACAAGTATTGATTTAGTGCAATTTTCCCCTTATTTCTTTCGGGTAAAACGCTTGCGAACATGGCTATTTATTCCATTTTACGAAATTTTA
>JBIKZR010000329.1:0-2985 GCA_044354635.1 Crocinitomicaceae bacterium
CTAACATTGCAATAAGATAAAAAAGTACGTTTTTCATATAAAATAAAACGAAGATACAAATATTCTCAAAGTAAAAGTGCAGACTGAAAAAAGTACATATCGAACAATAAAGTCAATTTCAGAAGGGGTTTACAAAGAAAAAGGTTCTAAATTTATTGCCTATGCCGTGGCGTGTTATACAGAAGAAGAAGCCAAAAAATACTTGGACTCATGGCGAAAACTGAATTACCAATCTCGGCATGTTTGCTACGCATACCGATTTGGACTGGATCAAAAAGTGTTTCGGGCAAACGATGACGGCGAACCAATGAATTCGGCAGGCGCGCCAATTCTTGGACAGATTCAATCCAACGATCTTTCAAATGTTTTAATTGGTGTCGTGCGGTATTTTGGTGGCACAAAGTTAGGCGTTGGCGGATTGGTTCAGGCCTACAAATGTGCTGCAAAAGAAGCGATTTTTAACGGAGAAATAATTGAATTAGAAGTTTTTGAATGGGTGCAAATTACCTTTGATTATTCCGCCATGCCAGCAGTAATGAACATGTTGAAAAAACACCAACTTGTCATGAAAGAGCAGTTGTTTGAAGCGGAATGCTCGCTAATGTGTAATTTTACACTGCAGAAAAAAGAAAGTATTAAACAGGAAATCTTGGGTATTGCTTCTGTGAAGTTAACTAGTTTAGGTGTTTATTAAGGAATTGAAAATAAGGAAATTACAATGGAATTGTTACAGAAACTAGTAGAAGTTAGAGGTGCATCAAGCGATGAAGCTGCAATAAAAGAATTTGTCCTAAATCACGTTGCCGAAAACGCTGGAAAATGGAAAGTAAATCCCGAAATTGTTCACGGTAAAGGTTTTCAAGACTGTGTAATTCTTATTTTCGGTAAACCAAGTACAGCAATCTACGCACATATGGATACGATTGGGTTTTCCGTTGGCTATAATAAAGAATTGATTAAAATCGGTTGGCCTAAAACAATAGATGGCTTGCAATTGGTAGGCTCTGATTCTTCTGGGGAAATCGAAACGGAAATGATAGTGATTGACGAAGAAGATGGAACGAAACAATTGAAATATGTTTTTGAGCGGGAAATTGACAGAGGCACAATTCTAACGTTTACCCCAAATTTTAGAGAATCGGAAGATTCTATTCAATCGCCATACATGGATAATCGACTTGGCATGTGGAATGCTTTGAAAGTTGCAGAAACACTTGAAAATGGTGCGATAGTTTTTTCTACTTATGAGGAACACGGCGGAAATACAGTTGGTTTTTGTGCGAATTACCTTCTCCAAAAATATGGTATTCAGCAAGCTTTGATTTCGGATATAACATGGGTTACAGATGGCGTAGTGCATGGTGGTGGTGTTGCAATTTCGCTGCGCGACAGTGGTTTGCCACGAAGGGTTTATTTGAACAGAATTATACAATTAGCAAAAGAATCTGGTGTCACTTTTCAATTGGAAGTGGAATCGGCCGGAGGAAGTGATGGAACGCAGCTGCAAAAGTCAGATTTACCGATTGATTGGTGTTTTATTGGCGCTCCTGAGGATAATGTGCATACGCCGGACGAACGAGTAGCGAAATTTGATATTATGTCAATGGTTGATTTGTACCGCTATTTAATGCTACATTTATAATAAAAGTAGTATTTTCGAAAGAAAGGAAAAATATGGATGAAAATCTAAGTTGTCAGTTATACCGATACGATCAAGAATTTTTTCTTGTAACACGCAATACTCCTGAATTTTTTGCCACGGAGTTTATTGAAATTGCACGCGATGAAAGCCAAGTTACCTGGCTAAATTATCATTATCTAGCGAATCGGGAACCAATTGAAAAACTGTGTGAGCACTTGCGTATTGAGCGCCTATCCGTTGAAGATATTTATACGGAGAAAAAACGCCCGAAATTAGAAGAATACGCTAATTACATGTTTTTTTCCGTGCGTTCTGCCTTACCTGCTGAAAATAATATTTTTGTGCTGCAACAAGAGCAAATATCCTTCATTCTTGGTAAAAATTACTTGATTTCCTTTCAGCAAAAAAGCTCGGAACATTTCACAGATGTGCGGGATAGAATCGAGAAGAAACGTGGGAAAATTCGTTCCAAAGGAGCTGATTTTCTGCTGTTCCGCATGCTCGATGCAATCGTTGATAATTATTTTGAAGTTTTAGTGGATATTACGGATTCTATCGAGAAGCTGGAAATGAAATTAATTCGTGTTGCGAATAGCGATACCTTAAAAATGATTGAATTTCAAAAAAGAAAATTAATTGAACTGAGAAAAATTGCTTTGCCATTAAAAGATGTAGCTTTCCAACTAGAGAAAACACAAAGTCAATTTATTAATTCAGATAACCACCCTTATTTTGCCGATTTAAAGGAAAATTGTCTTGCTGTTTTGGAGGAAATAGATGCGAACAAGCAAATTTTGGAAGGAATGGCTAATTTGTATTACGCTATTCAGGGACAACGCATGAATGAAATCATGAAGGTTTTAACCGTTGTGAGTGCAATTTTTATTCCTTTGACTTTTATTGTTGGTGTTTACGGAATGAATTTTAAATACATGCCCGAACTTGAATATAAATATGGTTACTATACAATTGTCGCCATTATGTTCGTTATTTCAATTTCACTTTTACTGCTTTTTGTAAAACGTGGTTGGCTTAAAAAGAAATAAATTAGGCGGTTATCCATCCTTTTTTATCAAAAAAAAACGCTTCAGGAAATCCCGAAGCGTTAAAATATAATTTTTTATACGTTTTATTTTACCATTGCTTTTGGCGCAGCGGCTAAAATTGTAGGGTCTGTTTCTGTTGCAAATTTCTCAAAGTTCTTCACGAATTTTGCAGCTAAATTATTTGCCGTTTCATCGTAAGCCGCTTTGTCAGCCCAAGTCATACGTGGATTCAATATCTCAGAAGGAACTCCCTCGCATGCAGTTGGCATCTCCAAATCAAAGATTGGAAGCATTTCA
>JBIKZR010000048.1:0-9101 GCA_044354635.1 Crocinitomicaceae bacterium
TAAGATCTACCGTAATTTTTCCAGATTGATCATCGTAACCAGTTGAAGCAACAGAGATATCTTTTCCACCAACTTTAGCTTTACCATTTTCCGGCAAGCGAATAGCGTACAAAACGAATGCTTTTTCTTTTCCATCATTCGACACTTGTTCTAGATCGGAAGACCACATAAAACGCACATCTTCTGGGAAAATACTTATAATGTCTGCTCTTTTCAAAATAGCATCAACCGCACTTTTATTTTCAGAATCAACGTATCCAACAGCATAATCGCTAGCCGGTTTAACGTAATCCGCTAAGCCTTTTTGAGTACCTCCCAAAGAAGTCATGGATTCCAAGGATTCCACTTCAACTTTTGTTGTATCTGTCGAATCTTTAACCTCTACAGCAGCAACTTCTTTCGATTCCTTTTGTCTAGAAACTACAGTTGCTTGTTGCCATTGGCTTCCAATTTCACTTGGGAAATACGTTTCGAAAAACTGAAGATTTGCAGTAGATTGTAATTTATTTGCTACGGTAGTTTCATCCTGAACACCTGGAAGTTCAATATACAATCTATTGTTTGAAGGATCTTTTTGGATATTCGGTTGTGCAACACCAAACTGGTTAATACGTTTGTTCATGATTTGCTCCACTCCTTCCATAGAGGAAGAAGCAATGTTTTTCAAGAATTTCTCCACATCGCTATCGGATGATTTTAAACCTATACCATCTAAGTCAGATGTTGAAAACAAGCGAACAACTGGCATTCCGTTATTGATTCGTTTATTCTCCTTAATGAAAATAGAAATGAAATCACCACCATTTTGAGATTTACTTATCGCACTATCAAAAGGCTTTTTAAACTGAATATCACGTGGATTTCGGGCATAATTTTTAACCAATTCCGGAAGTGCAATTTCAAGTGTAACACTCATACCCCCAACAAGGTCCAATCCAAAAGCCAAACTTCTTTTCTTCGTTTCAGAGAATGTAGAGCCAAATACCGGATAAACTTTCGTGTCCGACTTTTCTTTCAAAATTTGGTTGATGAAGGCAGACTTTGCAAGTTCCTCTGCTTCTGGCTGTGTTTTGAAATTAACGGAAGTATTGTTTGGCAAGTAGCCAATGTTATCCGTTTTAGCAGCTTCCATTTTCAGCGCTTCTACTCTTTCATTTGCTTCCTTTTCTGCTTTATTCTCAACAGAATTTGAAACCCATGTAAACGATAATTGGTAAAGGCACACTGCCGTCAATAAAATCGTCAAAAACCAAAAAAATCCTTTATTACGCATTTTCGTAAATATTGTTAATAATCTAATTAAGCCCGCAAATATAGAATTTACGTTTATTAAAGTCAATAAAGATTAGATGTATTTAGCAAGTTTATTAACAATCTAGCTACAATTTTATCTATTCAATCTGATTTTTAGAACATGTCTCGGCGAAAACAACGAGTGATTCCGCGAATTTAGACCAAGAATTATTCTCTTTCTCGTCTTTTATGTTTTGTTTAAATTTTTCAGAAAGATTTTCATCAAAAAAGCGAACAAGTGCATTTTCTAGCAAATCTGCCTTCGGTTCCGCCACAATTATTCCCATTTTGTCCTCACCGATAATCTCTTTCAATCCTCCGACATCCGTTGCAATGATTGGCACTTCAAAGTGAAACGACGCAGCTGTTATTCCCGACTGAGTTGCCGATCTATAGGGTAAAACGCAAACATCTGAGGCAGAAAAAAAGAGGGAAACTTCCGAATCCGGAATATAGCGTTTAAAAAAGTGAATGCGATCCACCGCGTCGGAAGAGCTAATTTGCGCTAGATAGCGTTCTTCATTGCCGTATATTTCTCCTGCGATGAGCAATTGGTAGCTGTCATTCAATCGCGAAAATGCTTCAATTAAAAGATCCAAACCTTTGTATTCTCGAATTAATCCAAAAAACAAGACCGTTTTTTTGTCCGGATGAATTTCGAGCGTCTTCCGCGCTTCCTGTTTGTCTAGAACTTCGCCAAAATGATCGTACCACGGATGGTTTAATCGGATGAATTTCGCACCTGGTTTTACTGCTTTCAACTCCATTTCAACGGACTCCGACAATACGATAAACGCATCAAATTGGTTAACAAAGTACCGGTTTAGCCAAGCGTCAAAAAAACGTTTTTCGTGTGGAATCAAATTATGTAGAATAGCAATATTTGTCGTTTGTGCAGATTGTCTGCGTGCAAAAATCCCCATGAACAGTCCAAAAAAGGACATCCAATAATTGGTAATAAAAATATCCGGAGAAGCATTTCGGATTGCTTTGGCTGCTGAAAAATAGGTGAAAGGGTTAAACGTACTAACGATTCTTTTTGCTGGTATTTGATCTACATTATCTGCTGGGTCCACAAATTGGCTTGTTCCAGGAAATAAAAAGTCTGGATATTGCTTTTTAAATGTAAATGCTGCTACTTGGTGTTTCTTTTCGAGGGACCGGAACAATTGTGCGTTGAATTGTGCAATTCCACCTCGAAAGGGATAAAAAGCTGCGAAAATAGAAATCTTCATACCTCCAAATATACAAATTATGCGGTAATTGATTTATTGTACTCCAAAACCAATGCACGTATAAAAAAGCTCGTTTCCACTTTTGATATTTGTAACATCGAAATTTACAATAGAAAGGTCTTTGAAATATTTACTGACCAATCCAATTCCTTTTGCATAGGTTTCGTATTTTCTTTTGTATTGAATAGCATTGGTTTCGTTTTCTTCGATTTCAACAACCAAAGTACTATCAAAAGTGAAGGTGCCAATGGTTTTACTTTTGTGAATGTCCGAATAAAAAACTGTTAAAACAGGATTCATATTGAAGGCGTTGGTGTTCCATTGTTTACTTGCCGTTGGCGCAAATACCAGTTTTATCAAGCGTTGATTTTCTTCTACCAATTCTGCCCGATTATCTACTATAATTGTCGTCCAAACATCTGTTTGCACCCATGGCAAAGAATTATTATCCCGTTTGAAGCGAAGGTGTTTTCGTGCAATTCTCCCCTCGTCATCTATAATTGTATCGCCAATTAATGTTCTCAATTCGTAGCGAAGTGTATCGTGTGCGATAAGTTGGTTCTCGTCGTGTATAATTTCCAATACCGAATAATCGATATATCTTCCCGGCGTTAGATCATAATAATCATAGTGAAAATCCTGCTGCGCCATTTGTTCTTTTTTACACGAAAAAACGGACAATGCTATTGCAATTATTAGGACGGACTTAAAGCTCTTTTTAACCATGATAGTTCGAAATTAAAAAAAAATTAATCATTCGGATCAATTCCTTTCTGTTTTAAGGCCGCCAATTTAGCCTCCAACTCTTTTCCTTCTAGCTTATTTCCCTGGAAATAGTATTCTTTACCGAGTAAAACGCCACTGGCGTCAAAACCATAAGACCAACCGTGGTGCATACCATTTTTATAGCGCTCCTGCGCCATTCGTTTTCCATTGGAATGGTAGCTTTCCCAAATTCCATTTTTCTTGTCCAACAGGTAATTACCTTTCAGCTTTATATTTCCGTCGTTGAAATATTCTATATATTCCCCATTTGCTTTTCCAGCGACATACATGCAGGTTGCAGAAACGAGTGGCGATTTTCCACTTTCTATTTCAGAGACAAAATAAATGGTTTTTTTGCCATTTAACAGATCGTTTTTATAGCTTTCGGCATTACTTAATTTGCCGCTTTCCGTGAAATTCAACCAAATGGAATCCTTTTTCAAATCTCTGAAAATTCCATAACTCATTAAATTGGTGTTTTCGTGGTAATAGAAGGCTTCCGATCGGTTGTTTGATGCGCTGTGTTTGATAATTGCCTTAACTTTAGACGAAGGATAAAAATAGGTAAAAGTGCCGACTGGCTTGTTGTTTTTAAATTGGCCTTTGTACTGAAGATCGGAGGAATTTGGATACGTTTTACTCCACGCACCTTGTTTCATGCCTTTGGCATCTGTGACGTTTTGTGAAAAACTTAAAAAAGAAACACACCAAATAAGCAAAAGACTGACTTTCTTCATTTTTTTAACCAATTTACAAATTCCTTCAAACTTTTAAAATTAATATCTGCTTCCACCGTTATTGGTTCAGCCGTTACAATTCTAACCGTTTTCATGCCAAGATTTTTTCCAAAAAGTATGTCTGAATTCGAATCCCCTACCATAATTGATTTACTGAATTCTATTCCATCAAACTGTCGCTGCGCCATCAATGCCATTCCTGGATTTGGTTTACGCAAAGAGTTTTTTTTGGAAACCATGCCTGGTGCGAAATAGCATTTATCAATTTTCCCGCCAACTTTTTCCACCTCCAAACACATATAAGCATGAATATCCAAAAGGTTACTTTCTGTCATCAATCCTTTTGCGATTCCCTGTTGGTTGGTAACCACAAATGTGCGGTGAAACAATTTAGATAATTCGGAAATTGCCGTTGGCGCATCGGGTAGGAATTTAAATTCTTCGATGGATCGCACATAACCTTGGAGGATTCTTTCATTGATTACACCATCCCGATCTAAAAATAACGTCCAGGAAGAATCCAGTTTGAAATCAATCATCGGTCAATGTTTTCTCTACTAAATACACATTCCGAGTGGAAGAATTTCTACCTGCCAATTCTGCCAAGAATCCAGCGAGGAAAAACTGAACGCCCATCAACATTGCTGCAAGGGCAATAAAAAACTCAGTGCGTTGTGCAATTAGTTGCGCGGATTTATCTATAAATAATTTATGTATTCCCAGATAAAATGAAAAGCCGAATCCAATAATAAACATTAAGGTTCCGATAGCTCCAAAGAAATGCATTGGTTTTTTTCCGAATTTCCCCATAAAAACAACGGACAATAAATCCAGAGGTCCATTTAAAAATCGGTTTAATCCAAATTTTGTTGTTCCGTATTTTCGCGCTTGGTGTTGTACCACTTTCTCTCCAATTTTAGAGAAACCTGCAAATTTTGCTAATGGTGGAATATAGCGGTGCATGTCGCCATAGATTTCTATGCTTTTTACAACGGAAAGTTTATATGCTTTTAAGCCACAATTAAAATCGTGTAAATAAATACCTGTTAATCTTCTAGCTGCCCAATTATAGATTTTTGTTGGGATAGTTTTTGTGAGAGGATCAAAGCGTTTTTTCTTCCAACCGGAAACGACATCGTAATCTTCCTCTAGGATCATTTTGTACAATCCTGGAATTTCATCTGGCGAATCTTGCAGGTCGGCATCCATCGTAATTACCACATTTCCTATTGCTGCTTCGAATCCTTTTTGCAACGCTGCAGATTTTCCATAATTGCGCTGAAACTTTATTCCTTTAACATTCGGATTGTTTTGATGCAATTCCTCCACAACATCCCAAGAGCCGTCTTTGCTTCCATCGTCCACAAAAATAACTTCATAGGAAAATTGATTCTCCTTCATCACACGATTAATCCATGTATGTAATTCTGGAAGGGAATCCACCTCGTTATACAAGGGAACTACTACGGATATATCAATTTTACTTTCCAAATTAGACTATTAAGGTAATTCTACAAATATACTAAAAGTCATAAACTGCTAATTTCTTCTTTTGAAGAAAGTAATTAGTGCTTCATGATTTTTTTAACCTGGTTATTTATTTTTATGAAATATAAGCCAGAAGGAACGTGCGGCAATTCCAATTGCACAGATTTTGTTTTTACTTCTTGCTCATGGACAGAAACTCCCTGTGCATTGAAAACAGAAAGATACGCACCAATTTCAGCATTTTGAATGGTGAATTCAGTTGCAAAAGGATTTGGAAAAACTTGAAAATCGTACCTATTTTCTTCTGCAACATCCAGCACATCGGTATTGGTCACAAGAAAATAATCAACACCAGCTTCTGTAATGTTTACATCCGGATCAAAATCAGAAACTAGATACAACACCTGCATGGAATTCGTAATTGTCAAGTAATCGGATAAACGAAAAGAACGTGGTATCCATTGGTAAAACTGCGGACCGTAAGCTCCAATTTCGTCTATTACGACCGTTGTAAATCCATTTGAAACGGCAACTTTAAGCGTATCATTTGGAGGCGCGCCATGTTCGCAATAAAACCATCTTCTGTAAAATAAATGTGGGTCAGAATAGCTAGTAAGATCCATTGTTGGCGACGTTAACAGCGTAAATCCGTCATCTACATCGTCGGAATCCGGATGTTGCGCCATATCGTTTCCGGTTACAAAACAATTGACTCCACAATCCAAATCGGAATCGATAGAAGGAGCGCTTCCACTGCTTGAACCGTTTGGTTTTCCACGCTCCCAACTTCCTGTAACTGCTGTTCCGGAGGTTGTCCAGCCGAAATCAAATGTAAATTCATCTTGGTACCCTTTTTCTAAAACAACGGTAATTTGTCCGGTATTCTGATCTAAAACCTGGTCAAAGCACTTGGTGAAATATCCCCACTTTCCAACGGTAATAAAATAATTTTCTTGGTAAAAAAGCACAAAATCCTCCTGCCCGATACCATTTGTATTTCCCAAATGATCAATCAAAGGAACTGCTAGCAAAATCTGCGCATTGGAAATTGGCGCACCAGTTCCAAACTCAACAACATTTACCGTTACATTAAATGGTGGGATAGGAATTAGCTGAACATCCTGAATGGTTACAACGCTATTCACCAATGAAACCGAAATAGTTTGCGAAAAATAGCCAACTTTTGAATAGGTAACAGAATAACTTCCGCCAGCTAAAATTCCAGTTGCATAATCTCCATTACTTATGGAATAATCGGATTGGTCGTGTCCGTTGATCGTTATTTTTACGCCTGGTAATGGATTTAAAGAAGCGGCATCGGTAATTAAACCTTCTAAATATGCAGCTTGAACATAATTCGGATTTAGAATAAAAAGTCCTTCTGTAATATCCGCGCCTAAAATTAATCCAGAAGGTAAAAATGGGTAAGCGCCCCAGCAGCCATCGTAACTGGTTGTTTGCGCTGGATAGGTATCGTATTGTCCAACCAAAATCATGTTGTTCGGATGTGTAATATCGTGCACCGTAACGCCATCTGAATAATAACTGGTAATCAGAAAATTCCCGTCCACATGCACATTGTGCGGAATAACACCTTGTCCAGGTGAACTTTGGATTCTATCCAATTCAATAATATTCAATGGGTCAGAAACATCGTAGGAGCCCAAATAGCCGCCAGAAACCTCATCCGTTGTGAAGGCAACATTTCCATCGTTTGTTGGCCAAATATTGTGCGTAAAATTAGAAGGTGTTGTTTTTGTGCCTAGAAGAATTGGATTTGTTCGGTCGGTAACATCTACCATACTTAAAAATCCGTCTGAAATATGTGCTAAAAACATTGTGTCATTTCGAACATATCCGTCGTGCACATACCAATTATCAAACGTTCCAATTTCTGCCGGATTGGCTGGATCGGTGTGGACATCCAAGATAATTACACCGCCATTTCCCCTATTTGCACCAAAAATATATGCGTAACCGCTCGAATCGATATATAAATTGTGTGCGCTAGACCATTCCGAACCGATAGGACCGTTGTAGTAATTTGTCACAATTGCATTTGATCCTGGTAGCGGAGAAAGATCTAGGATCAACAAGCTGTTTTCAGCTTCTGTGGTTATGTATGCATGATTTTGCCATGTTTTCAAATCGCGCCAAATGGATTCCATTCCAGGTTCCCAAAAAACTTCCACTGGATTTTCCGGAGTTGCGAGACTCACAACAGAAGTTCCTTTTCGAGCGCCAACCAGCGCATATTCGATTCCCGTTTCATCCACATATCCCCAAACATCGTTTAAATACGTATCGTGTAAAGCTTGGAAATTAACGTGTGAAACGGAATCCAGGTTCACCTGTGTAAAACCAAGAATTGGATAAAGTGCGAGAAAAATTAACAGTATGCGTTTCATAAAAATAATTTCAACGAATGTACAAAATTTTCAGTGGAACTTAAAACCTCAGTTCGTTACTAAATTAGGTTCAGAACGCGGGAAAAAACCGAACTGATATTTAAAGTATGAAAATAGCAGCTAAGATAAAAATCAGAATAATGACAAGGTATTGCCAAACATCCACAAAATAAGGAAAATACTTCTTGTAAAATTCATTCAGTTTCATGCTGTAAAGATACAAAAAGCCTTCGTCCGAAAGCGAAAGTTATATTTCAAAAGAGGTAATTTCTTAAAGTCGCTAAGACTTCTATAATCAAGGATTTTTTCTCATTTTTTTACTATCTTTGGCTCTGTTAAAAATGAGCTATGGCAAAAGAATCGATCCAAAAAACTGCAGAATCTTTAGATTTTCAATCTTTTAAAACAGAAGTTCTAGACGATTACCGTTTAGCATGTCTTTCCCGAGAAGCATCTTTATTAGGAAGAAAGGAAGTTTTAACCGGAAAAGCAAAATTCGGTATTTTTGGAGATGGAAAAGAATTAGCTCAAATTGCATTAGCCAAACAATTCCAGAATGGTGATTTTCGTTCCGGTTATTACCGGGATCAAACCTTGATGATGGCAATTGACCAATTGAGTGTTCAGCAATATTTTGCAGGATTATACGGATTTACGGATGTCACCGCAGAGCCACAATCTGCAGGAAGACAAATGGGCGGACATTATTCTACCCGCAATTTAGATGCGAATGGCGAATGGAAAAATTTAATGGAGCAAAAAAATAGCTCTGCCGATATTTCACCAACAGCCGGACAAATGCCGCGATTACTTGGTTTGGCGCAAGCATCCAAAATATACCGAAACCATCCTACATTGAAAGATTTGGAGAAATTCAAGAAATTCACGAATGGTGGAAATGAGGTTGCTTTTGGCACAATTGGCGATGCTTCCACTTCGGAAGGGCCTTTTTGGGAAACAATCAATGCAGCAGGTGTATTACAAGTTCCGATGGTAATGTCGGTTTGGGATGACGGTTTTGGGATTTCGGTTCCCCGTGAATTCCAAACAACCAAAGGAAGTATTTCAGAAGCATTGGCTGGAATGCAGCGCACAGACACAAAAACAGGTTACGAAATTTTTATCACCAAAGGCTGGGATTATGCGCATTTGTGTGAAACATACGAAAAAGCTGT
>JBIKZR010000330.1:0-2984 GCA_044354635.1 Crocinitomicaceae bacterium
TTATGATTTTCGGATAATATAACTGTAATTCCATTTGAAGTTTTGAAAACTTCGGAATCTTTGATATTAATAATTGGAGCTTTAGCTGGCGATGGTTGAATCGATCGATCCAATTGACCAAAAAGCACAGCTGGGAAAATAATTCCAGTAAAAATGATTAACTTTTTCATAATAGTCCCTTGTTATTTTTCTTTTGGTAAATAGTGTAAAATTACGCGTGCATCTTGCGTGAAATAAGCGTTAGCAACCCGCATAATATCCTCGCGGGAAACTTTCATGTAATTCTCCAACTGCGTATTTACGCGGTTTGCAGATCCATAATACACGTAATCATCTGCCAAGTTTTCAGCAATTCCAGCGATAGAAGAATTGGAAGAAACCAAGTTGTTCTCAAACTGGTTGCGCACCTTCTCAAATTCTTCTTGCGAAATTAAATTTGTCTTAATTAAATCTATCTGTGCATCAAATTCTTTCTGAATGCTATCTAGACTAATTCCTTTGGCTGCAATAGCTGCAAAAATTCCTAGTCCAGAATCCTCCAATCCATAGTTGAATGAAAAAGCGAAAGTTGCCATTTCTTTTTTCTCTACTACCGTTTTATTGATGCGTGAGCTGCTTCCGCCAGATAATACTTCGTTCATCATTTCTAGTGCATAAACATCTGGATGGGTTTGCGCTGGGAATTTATACCCCATAAATAAAGCAGGAAGTTCGATGTTGTCGTAAACAATATCTTTTGTTACCGAGGTAAGTTTTTGTGTGTCTTTTGCAGGACGTGGAATTTCAATTGGCTTATTCGAATAGGCTGCAATTATTTTTTTTGCTTCCGGATTTTTAGAATTCATAAAATCTTTTGCATCAAATTTAGACTTTGCAATTTTATAGGTCTTTTCAAAATTCTCATCGCTTAAATTCTCATAGTCACGCAATAAATTAATTGCTTGTCCTTTCGGAATAGACGCGAAATAGGTAGTAATCCATTTTTTTGTTTGCTCAATATTAATATCTCCTGCGATGGATAACGTTGCATTTGCGGGTATATAAAATGTTTTGTAAAAATTCACATAATCTTCTTCTTGCGCTGCATCCAAATGCTCCATACTTCCAATTGGAACCCAATTGTATGGATGTTCTGTAAACATTCGTTTAAACATTTCAGTGATGAAGGATGCGTAAGGCTGATTATCAACTCTTTGTCGCTTTTCTTCTTTTACAACACTTCTTTGCGTTTCAATCCCTGTGTTATCCACTTTCGCGTGCAACAAACGTTCACTTTCCAGCCAAATCCCTAATTCTAATTGATTAGAAGGAAGAATCTCATAATAGTACGTACGATCGTTGGAAGTATTTGCATTCAATGTTCCGCCATTTTTTTCAACTAATTCACTGTATTCGCCTCGACCAATATTTGTAGATCCTTCGAACAATAAATGTTCAAAAAAGTGCGCGAAACCTGTACGTTCTGGATTTTCATTTTTAGATCCTACGTGATAAAGAATAGAAACAGCAACAATTGGAGTTGCATGTTCTTCGTGCAGAATTACATGAATTCCGTTCGGAAGATCGTATTCAATGTATTCGATTTTTTTTTGTGCTTGGGAGGAAAAGGCAATAAATGCCAATAACCCAGTTGCGATTATTTTTTTCATGAATAGTTACATTTAATATCGTTTCGAAATTAAGTATTATTTTTTAAGATTTCCTCAATTTGTACATGTGTGGTTTATAAATTAGCATGTATGGCTATTCCGATTCCTCGAATGGTTATTTATTCAGAAAAATTTTGAAATTATTTATCCACAATCGTTCATAATTTCTTGGCTTAAATTTTGTTATATTTGGTTTAATGAAAAAAATAATATTCTTACTTTTTGTTCTTCTAGAACAGATTTCTTTTGGACAAAAAGTTGCACCATTCGTGGATTTCAATAATTACTTCCGGACATTTGAAAACGATAACTTCCGACAACTTGAATTTCAACCAATAAAGGAATTCAAAGCTGGGGATGATTTAATCGCATATATTGATACGCGCGGAAATTTACGCGTTTACGATGGGAAAGAGCGAAAGGATATTTCCAATATGAATATTCAATACAAAATTTCCGACCATTTGTTAGCGTATAATATTGGATCTACGCTAAACATGTGGGACGCAGGAAAATTAAGGACACTGACTTATTTCGGGAGAAATTACGAGGTGAAAGACAGCATGATTGTATATGAAGACACACGTTTTAATACCGTTAACGTGTATTGGAACAAGGAGATATATACGCTTTATACTTTAACAGGAGAATTGTATATGCCAGAATCAATTGGGGATAATATTGTTGTATTTAAAGACAATGGAAATTATTACAAGGTTTTCTGGCGCGGACAAATTTACGATCTTGGTGTTTGGAGTGGTGCTATCGAATTCCAAACAGGATGCGATATCGTTTGTTTCAATGATCCAACAACTAGAACCTTTGCCATTTTTGAAAATGGAGAATTTCTCAATGTCGAGCAGTTTTACATGAAAAAGTACAAAGCGGGTAGAGGGTTTATCGTTTACGAAGACTTAAACAGTAATTTAATGCTTTACAAAAATGGTGAAAGTATCCAGCTGTCAAATTTTTCTGCGAATTTTTGGGATGTGAAGGATGATTTGGTGATTTGGGGTGAAAATTCCTTTGTATTTGCGTTCCAAAATGGTAAAAAAATTCAAACTTCGAATTTTACACCAAAAGATTACGTTCTAAAGAATAACGTTTTTGCATTTCGAAATATGATGGGTGGCGTGAGTGCATTAATGGATGGGAAAGTCCAAGAAATTACCCTGCAGCAAAATGCGGAATACGAAATCTATGGGAATCTAGTATTGGTGAAATTGTTCAATAAAAGTTACATCGTTTTCAAAAATGGTAGAAAATTTGAAGCGTAATTAAATTTTCACGTTCTTTTTTCGGCTATTTCGGCTTTACCAAGTAAAAGAAGTTTCA
>JBIKZR010000049.1:0-9100 GCA_044354635.1 Crocinitomicaceae bacterium
TTCCAACCAAATCAAACGTTGCGGAACTTGTTAAAACTGCTGGCAAACCATCTATTATAGAATTGTTCCAAGAATATGTTTGGGCTCCCGAACCAGTAAAAATACTGTTTTGTCCTTCACAAATTATAGTGTCTGTAACATTTGCAACAACAAGCGGTAAGGGATTGACTACAATTGCAACGCTGTCTGAATTAGAACAACCATTTGCGTCAATTCCAACAACTGAATAGTTTAAAGATACAGAGGGTGCAAAAGCAATAGTATTCAAGACGCCATTGCTCCAAGTATATGAATTTGCTCCCTGACCAGTTAATGTAATTAATTCTCCTTCACAAATAGTTGTGTCATTTATTAATGCAGATACAACTGGAAGAGGATTAACTACCAATTGAACAGCGGTTGACGTGTCTTGGCAAGCATACAAAGCACTTTGAATAAACACCTTATATTGTCCGGATTGATTAACAACCAAATTATTCGAAATTGCGCCAGATACTATTTGATTATTTAAATACCATTGAATTGAACTCCCAGCAGAACCTAAAACTTCAAAAAGTGTATTTTCGCCCTCACAAAGTATAGTTGTATCAGCCGAAATCTCCGCACCTGCAATTTCAGCACAAGTATTTAATTGATATATAGAAAGTGTACTACTAACTTCATTAGCCAAAATCAGCATAGAATTTCCATTAGGTGAGGCATCTGCTGAAATATATATCATACCTTCAGCGCCTAAATCTGGACCACTTGAATTAATTGATCGATTATTTTTATACCCAACATAAACTGGAGAAGTTGGATTATTAATGTTAAAAATCATTGCCCCACCAACTCTTTCTAATGAAACAAACAAATAATGGTCGCCATTAATTACAGCCGTTACAACCCCTTCCGGTTCTGGTCCTTTATCATCACTTCTGTTTTTTAGTGAAGGATTACCTATGGAATTCGATGCGTTGAAAATTGCTCCATAAATAGGATGAGCTGCAACAATTTGTTCAATTAAATCTTTTGAATCAAAAACTAAAGAACCTGTTGTGGCATTCCAAATACTAAATGATCTACCTCCCATTACATGAATTTCATCTAGATCGCCATCATTATCGGTATCTCCTGAATATTTCAATCCATTTAAACGTCCTGCAAATCGATTATTTTTCAAAATTAACTGATCCGTAAATACGATTGGATCCAAGGTTAATGTAGAAATCCTATTCGCATCAACTACAGATCCAAATTCTCTTGAATCCCCTTCATTCGCTGTAAAAATATAACCTTGACCATTTACGGTTGAATACGCCATCGCATCTGGCATATATGCTCCTTTAACAGGTAATGAAGTAATCAACACTTGTCCCGTTTGATCCGAAGCATCCATTGCATTTCCTGAAGAATAATTACTGTAGCCTAAAGGTCTGATCTCACTTATAGTATTAGTTATCAAATCAATAACCAACATTGCATTGTTTTCTTGAAGACTAACGTAAGCTTTTGTATTATCATCCGATATGGTTATGTATTCAGGCTCCAAATCTTGAGCAACAGATGCACTAGTAGAGAAAATTCGTATACCTTGAGCTATTAAAGCAGTCGCTTGACCATTAAACTGAGTTAAAGAAATTGTAGTCGCGTTTGCATTTGTTAATGCTGCATAACCAGATGTTAAATCTACTATTGTAACGGAGCCTTCTGGATCCAATGTGTAGGTTGAATTAGGTTCGCCTTCATTCGCCGTTAGAATTTTAGTAAAATCTTTATTGAAAGTAATCATGTCGGGCATCGCGCCAGCCTCAACTTGACTAATGAAAACCCCATTTTGATCCACAAAAACAATTTTACCATTTAATTGAGGGTTAGAATTTTCAATTGCCATTGCCACAACTCCATTATGAGCAGTAACTGAATTTATATTTCCATAAGATGAGATGTTTACACTATTTATCAATATTGGGCTAGACGGATTAGAAAAATCAATTATATCTAATTTTGCACCAATACTATTCACGGAGTATAACCGATATGTTGAAGAATCATACACAACAATTTCAGCAGAATTTGCAAGAGCAGGCCCCGTTGAAAAACTCGTTAATAATGTCATATTTAATTCGTTTGTTGCAATTGGAGCAACATAGTCATCGTCTTTTACATAAATTATTTGGTAATAATCCGTTGTTGAAATTAAGGCGTTTTTAAAAGATTTCAGCTTCAAAATAATTGATTCTGTTTTTTCAGCTTGTGAATCATTATTTATATTAATTGGAAAATTCATCAACCCGTTAAATCCTGCAGGAATTGTAAGCGTATCAGTTAATGCCCAATTGAAGTCTCCAACTAATGTTCCGCTAGAATATGTTGACAATTCAAAAACTACTTTAGCTGCAGCATTATTTGCGTTTGCAAAAGTTATCGGAATTATTACATTGCCCACTGCCTCTGTTACAATCTGATAGTTACTAGCAGCTGCAATAGATGCTATTCCTTCAGCTTCCTTAAATGACACCAAATCAAAGCGCGATGTTCCTCCGCCACTATACGTACTTGTAGATCGTGCTGCGAGGTAAGTTCCGGTTGTAGGATCAAATGCTGAAACAAGCCTGAAACCTGCGTTTGTATTGTTGTTTAATCCAGAAATTGCCGAAAAATCAAATTTTCTTAAATACCAAATATCTCCTGTCCCTGTTGCTGCAGGCGTAAATGTATATGTTGTAGCATCCAACCAAACAATATTACCACCTGTGCTTAATCCTGAATTATCTAAGGTATACTGAAGAACCCATGTATTTGCTGCAGTATTGCTTAATCTTTGGTAAAATTCCAAAACAACTTTATTAAAACCAACGGTTGAAACATCGAATCTCAATCCCGCTGTTTTTTGATTAGTCCCTTGGGCTGGATAGGTCGTAGTATTTAATCCGGAGTTATCTGTTAAATTCAAATCATTCGGATTTCCTGAGCTAAAAGTGCTTGTTGATCCGCCTATTGAAAACGCATTTCCAATTCCTATATTAGGACTACTTGTCCCGGTTATTGTAGCGGCATCGTTTACAACAGAATTAAAATCCCAGGTTGCAATGTATGATTGTCCGAAACAAGATATGGACAAACCTAAAAAAATGAGTGATACTAATTTTCTTTTCATTTGAATAATTTTTCACAAATTTCTATTTATCAAATTACATGTATATTACTGACATATTATTAAGTAGGGAATTAATTATTCCCGCCATGTTAAGGACTTAATATAATTTTATTACCCAATTTCAAAGGATAGAAAAAGATAGGTTTATCCAAGATTCAAAGGATTTAACCTAAAAAATAATTTTAAAAAGGTAATTATGAGGGGAAATGTTGAAAGAATGAAGTTGGATATAAAGTTTAATTCAGAAATTATATGTTACCCACACTTATTCATATAGCGCCAATTAAAGCCGGCAGTAAAATCACTTTACTGCCGGCTTTTTTTGTTTTTAAACGATTTTCAATACTGTAAAATTTCAAACGTGAAAACTACTATTTAGGTAATTTAGAAATTATTCGCTCGTATTCTGTTTGATATGTTTTTTCACCTTTACATCCCAATGTTACTTTCGAACTGTGGAAATGTTCAATTCTATTTCCGGGATCTGGGTGCGTACTTAAAAATTCCGGTTGTCGTGCTCCTCCCAAAGCTTGGATTTTCTCAAAGAAAGAAGCGCCACCAGCTGCATTATATTCCGTTGGACAAAGGTAAACAACTGAGCGTTCATCCGCTTCCGTTTCGTGTGCTCGCGAGAATTTCAAACCAACCAACGCTCCTGTGATTTGCTTCAACGCTGCTCTATCGCCCGCTAAAACATCCAGTAATAGTTGCACACCAAACATCGTTGTCATTTGTCGCGTAGAATGGCGCATATCGGCATGTCCGATTTCGTGCCCCATCACGCCAGCCAATTGATCTTCAGAATCCAAGAATTTTAATAATCCTGTGTAGACATAAATATATCCGCCCGGCGTACAAAAAGCATTAAGCGTACTATCATCGTGAATGATGCGCAGTTGCCAAGAAAACTCATCTTTAAAATCGACTTTGCCAGAATTTAAAATAGTATTGCGAACTTTATATAAATATTGGTAAACTTCTTTGTGTTTCGTAGAATCCAAAACTGGGTATTCCCGTGAATTACTGTCGAGTTCAAAAGCAACTTTTGCACCAAGCTCTTTGTCTTGCTGAATCGTAAAAAAGTTGACGCCTTTCCCTTTATTTTTATCGTTAACGATTCCACAAGATGAAAAGACACCCAAAAATAAGGCGAGGCTGGTAAGTGTAAAAAAATAGTGTTTCATATCCTTTGAATTAAAATTAGAAATTACCCAATTGGGTATAAAAAATTAATAGAAAAGGTTATAAATAGTGCGAGACACCATCCTGCGATTAATTCAGTTGGGGTATGTTTTTTTAAGTACAATCGAGCAGAAATTGTAAGTCCGGAAGCTATAATTACGAAAATCAGAATCCAAAACTGGAATTCCATTTGCTCCATGGCGTATTCAAATGTAAAACCGGTTAGAATTCCTGCGCCACCAGCGTGGAGACTAATTTTTATCCAGCGGTTAATAAAAGTAAAAAATACGGTTACAAAAACTCCGGAAAGTGGCAATGCGTAAACATATTTTGGCAAGATATTATCTTGTGCTTTGATTACAAAAAGGAAATAAAGCACCAAGCAATATGCTAGCATTAAAAACATAGGAATACTCCGTTCCCGTTGGTTTTCCATATCGATTGTAGTAATGATATTTCGCTTCTTAAGCAGCAGAAAAGATAAACCAGGAGCAATTATACTGAAAATCAGAAAGAGGTAAAGTATTGCCGATTTTGCTGAATCATTTAGAAAAAACAAAGAATCTTCGTTGAATAAATAATCTTGGTTTGAAGGCACATACATTGCAATCAATAAGCCATAAACCGGCATAAACAGTGGTAAAAATACCCAAGATAAAATTTCAGAAACAATTTTCATAGTTCTTTTCGTAATCGTGCAACAGGTATATTTAATTGTTCACGGTATTTTGCTACCGTTCGGCGTGCGATATTATACCCTTTTTCCTTTAATAAATCCATCAATTTCTCATCTGTCAAAGGTGTCTTTTTTTTCTCCGCTTCTATGGCTTCAGAAAGGATTTTTTTCACTTCTCTCGTGGAAACTTCTTCTCCAGAATCGGTTGAAAGAGATTCGGAAAAGAAATACTTCAATGCAAAAATTCCATATCCAGTTTGCACATATTTACTATTTGCTACTCGAGAAATAGTAGAAATATCTAGACTAACGATTTCTGCAATATCCTTTAAGATCATTGGTCTTAAATTCGTTTCGTCGCCAGTTAGAAAATATTTCTTTTGGTAATTCATTATCGCATTCATGGTCAATAACAGCGTGTTTTGTCGTTGTTTAATGGCATCAATGAACCACTTTGCTCCATCCAATTTTTGTTTCACAAAAAGAACAGCGTCCTTATCTGATTTCGAAGTTTTTGCACCATCTGCATACGTTCTCAGCATTTTTTCGTATTCCCGACTCACTTTTAATTCCGGAGCATTGCGGCCATTGAGTGTCAGTTCGAGTCGTCCTTCAAATTCTGTAATCATAAAATCTGGAATAATCTGCTGGTGATTTTTGGAAGATTCCTTCATTGAACCACCCGGTTTTGGATTGAGCTTTAGGATTTCAGCAATCGCCTCTTTAAGATCTTGGTCTTCAATTTCCAGTTTTTTCAGAATTTTATCGTAGTGTTTTTTGGTGAATTCTTCGAAAAACTGTTCTAAAATTACTTTCGCAGTGTAGCGCGTAATATCTCCATCCTGTTTGCGGTTAATTTGAATCAACAAACATTCCTGTAAGTCTCTAGCGCCAACGCCAGCGGGATCTAATTCCTGAATGACGCTTAATACTTCTTCAATTTCTTTTTCAGTTGTCTGGATATTTGCAGAAAATGCCAAATCGTCTACCAATGCATCAATTTCCCGGTTCAAATAGCCAGATTCATCTAAATTACCAATTAGCATATCTGCAATCATGAATTGGTGCTCATCCAAATAAAGCAAATGCAATTGTTCCGTTAATTTTTCTTGAAACGATTGTTCTCCAGATAATGGGATAACGCGTTCTTCATCATCCTTGCTGGTATTGTTTGCTTTCGTTTTATAATCGGATCCTTCTTCGTCGATGTAATCAGAAATATCAAATTCTTTTTCATCGTTTTCGAAATCGTCTTCGTTGTCAAAATCATCCTCGTTGTCGAATTCGTCTTCTATTTCCTCTGCGCCTTCTTCTAGCGCAGGATTTTCTTCAATTTCCTGTTTAATCCGTTGGTCTAATTCCATGGTTGGAACCTGCAGCAACTTCATCAGCTGAATTTGCTGGGGAGAAAGACGTTGTTCTAATTTTTGTACAAGATATTGCTTCAGTGCCATATTAATAGTAATTCAAAAAAATCAAGCTTAAAAAAACGAACTCCCATTCTTTTAAAAATACAACTTTTCTGTTGAATGTGTAGTTTAAAATTAAAACTCAGCGTTTTGCGGGGTTCTTGGGAAAGGAATTACATCGCGTATATTCGTCATTCCAGTAACGAACATTACCATTCGTTCGAATCCGAGTCCAAATCCAGCATGCGGCACCGAACCAAATTTACGCGTATCCATGTACCACCACAATTCTTCCTCATCAATATGGAAATCCGCGCATTTTTTCTTGAGAATATCCATTCGTTCTTCCCGTTGGGATCCACCAACTATTTCTCCGATTCCAGGAAAAAGTACATCCATTGCAGCTACTGTTTTTCCGTCGTCATTTTGGCGCATGTAGAATGCCTTAATCTCTGCTGGATAATCCGTCAAAATCACAGGGCATTTAAATTCTTTTTCCACCAAATAGCGTTCGTGTTCGCTTTGCAAATCAATTCCCCAGGAAATATCGTATTGAAATTTCTTTTTCTTATAGTGATTGGATTTTTTCAAAACCTCGATTGCTTCTGTATACGTCAAGCGCTTGAATTCATTGTTAACCACAAACTGTAAGCGTTCAATCAAGGATAATTCGTTGCGTTCATTTTGCGGTTTTTGGGATTGTTCTTGGACTTCTCGATCGTTCAAAAATTTCAAATCATCCGCACAATTTTCCATCACATAGTTGCAGATATACTTTAGAAAATCTTCAGTCAAATTCATGTTGTCCAACAAATCATTGAACGCAACTTCCGGTTCAATCATCCAAAATTCTGCAAGATGTCGTGAAGTATTCGAATTTTCCGCTCTAAAGGTTGGACCGAATGTATACACTTGTCCGAGTGCCAATGCAGCCAATTCCGCTTCCAATTGGCCAGAAACAGTTAGATTAACAGCTTTACCAAAGAAATCTTCTTTAAAATTTACCGTGCCATCTTCGTTTAAAGGTGGGTTTTTAGGATCGAGATTCGTAACCCGAAACATTTCTCCAGCACCTTCCGCATCGGAGCCAGTAATTATTGGCGTATGTAAATAGAAAAATCCTCTTTGGTTGAAATAATTATGAATCGAGAAAGCTACCGCATGACGAATTCTGAAAACTGCCCCAAACGTATTGGTTCTAAAACGAAGATGCGCTTGTTCTCTAAGAAACTCCAAACTGTGTTTTTTTGGCTGCATCACCGTTCTTTGAACGTCATCGGGATTTGCTTCTCCGATGATTTCAATTTCTGACACTTGCAGCTCTACCGCCTGACCTGTACCTTGTGATTCTATTAAAATCCCCTTTAGACCAACAGCAGCAGCAGTTGTGATTTTTTTCAAAATTGCCTCATCGAATTTTTCAAAGTCAACGACGGCTTGAAGCGTATTGATTGTTGACCCATCGTTTACCTGAATAAAACGGTTGCTTCTAAATGCGCGTACCCATCCTTTGACAAGGATTTCTTTTCCTATTTCCGGTTGACTTAATATCTCGGCAATTTTTACTCTTTTCATGCTTCATTAATTGAAATGTAAAAGTAGTAAGAAAGCGTGATAAACAAAATAACCGAATCATTTTGTACAGATCCGGTTATTTTATAATAGCGTAAATCGTATTTACTTAGTATTTAATGATTACAAACTCTGTTCGTCTATTTTTTTGGTGTTCTATTTCTGAACAGGAAGATTTTACGGTTCCCTCGCACGGACAATTCACTTTCAGTTTGTTTTCGCCATACCCTTTTCCATAAATTCTTTCGGGATTACTGATTCTAGCTTTTATATAAGCAGCGGATGCTTTTGCTCGTTCATCGGATAATTTTTCATTGTATGCATAGCTTGAACGGCAGTCTGTATGTGATCCTGATTCAATTTCCAAGGTTTCGTTTTCGTTCATCACTTTAACAATTTTATCCAATTCAACCCGAGCATCTTTTCGGATATCGTATTTGTTAAGGTCAAAAAGTATCGGTTTTATATTTATCATTAATGCCAAATCGGAGCCAATTTTTAATTCTTCCAAATCATCTGACAAATTAACAACACCTAACTCTGAAATGATTGTGTTATATGAAATGGTTTTTGTAAGATAGCCTGCCTTTTCAAGCTCAATTGAATAGCTTAATACATCACCAATTTTAGCCGTTTCTAGTGCTTTTAGAATTTCTCCAGATTTAATACTTGTTTGTTCTAACACAAGCTTACCTGTTTTTTTATCGGTAATCCTAATTTTTACATTTTCCAGAGGTTTTTTACTTACTCTATCTGTTAATAAAAAAGAAATACCAACTGTTGGGGTTTTAATTAACGATACATTTTGAACAATAGTTCCAGAATTGTTTTCAGAAGCATCTAGCACATAGGATTTTGGAATAAATCCATCTGCTTGAAAATCAACGGAATAATTTATACCTGGTTCAATATCAAAAGAATATGCGCCATTTTCATCTGTATTCGTTGTGTCAAGAAAGTTTCCATCGGTATCATAAAGATTAACTTTCACGCCAATAGATACATCTTTTAAAATTTATTTTTTTGCAGTTTTCAAAATATTTTAAATTCTTTTGATTTCTATAATAACATGATTTTTTTTGCAAAATCAACTAAATTTATAATAATAATTACTTTCAGTAC